>NZ_JBSHAM010000146.1:0-15082 GCF_053611505.1 Amycolatopsis sp. NPDC054798
GTCATGGGCTCCTTGAGGGAATCTGATTCCCTCAAGGAGCCCTTCACGGACCGTCAGCCGGGGCGAACCGTTCCAGCCCGAACAGCTCGAACAACGCCTGCTGCCGGGCCGTCCGATCGGACAGGATCCGCCGCGTGCGCGGACGTCCGCCGGTGGACCGGTGCCGCAGCACGGTCTCGCCGATCCCCCGCAGCTGGTCGAGCAGCTCAGCCACGGACAGGTTCATTCCGGCCCGGTCGGCCTCCCGCCGCATCAGGTGCGTGACGGTCGCGGCGAGCACCGACACCAGCGTGTGCACCGCGATCCGGTGCGAAGTCCAGTCCCATCGCGGCGACGGGCCGGCGACTGCGGACCCGGTGAGCCAGCGGAACGTCGAGTCGAGGTACGTCCGGGCGCGGTAAGCGGTGACGACCTCGGCGACCGGCCAGTCCCGGTCCGTCACGAGGATCTGCTTGCCGAAAAACTCCTCCGCCAGCCGGGCGACCGCGGCTTCGTCCACCCGCCGCTCCAGCCGGAGCTCCCCGGCCCGGCTGCCCGTCAGGGTCGTGTTCAGCACCCGTTCCACGCGCCGGCCTCGGATGATCCGGGACATCTCCGCGTGCACCTGGGTCCGGTCGCCGCGATGCGTGCCCGCCGCTAGTGCGGCCGCGAGCCCGTCGAGTTCCCGCACCGTAGTGCTCAATTCGCTGGTGAACGCCCGATACTGCGCCGCGTGCAGCGTCGCGGAATGGGTGAGGATGACGCGCCGGCGGGCACCGTCCACAGTCGCCAGCGTGTCGAACGCGGTCAGCCCGGCGAACCGTTCCGGGTCCACTCGCCGCCGCACTGACGCCGGTCGCGCGAGCAATTCCGGATGGTCCGCCAGCGGAAGCGACCCGACGAACCCGGTCCGCGCGCCGAGGTCTAGCTGGGCGGCTTGCCCGGCGTGGAAGATCAGCGTGACGTCCGTGGCTGGATACCGCTCCCCCAGCTCGGCGGCCAGTGCGCTGAAGGTAGGTGCGTTTTCCCTTCGATAGCACCGAGATGCCAGCGGAATCGCCCCGTCTCGCGTGACGACCAGGCCGAGCCCGGCCAGCACGTCCTGACAGGCCGACGGCAGCGTGCAATCCGCGGCGGTGAACGCGGCGAACTGCGCGACGTCGACGGCCAAAGCCTCCGTGCCGTCGTCGCCCAGCAAATCCAGAACCGCTTCAGCGACAACGGTTTCCACGCCGGCGATCCGTTCCGGAGTAAGCCGCTGCAACGCCCGCCAATGGCTCGCAGTCGTGATCGAGCCCTTCGGCGGCCGCGGCCGGACGAGATCCTGTGCCAGGCAGCCGGACCACCACTCCTCGAACTCCGTCTCCGGCGCGGTCGCCCGGTGCAGCACGGCGAGCGCGACGTGGAGGCCGAGAGTCGGCCGGGCCCGCTGCGGTCCGGCGACGGCATCGACGCGCCGGACGAGATCGAGCCGTTGCAGCGTCCCCCACACGGCGGAAACATCGCCGAACGACCGATGCCGCGCCCCAGCCGCCTCCGGGCCTCCGCCGGCCACCGCCGCCGCGATGTCCTCGGCGGTCCCGAGATAACGCTGGCCGACCACGCGCGGTTTGCCGTCGACGCGCGCGGACTCGGCGAGGTAGTAGTACGTCCGCCCGCCGATGCGCTTCCCGATCACTGACGCCACCCTTTAGGTAATACCGCCGCCGCACCGCGCCGACAAGCCCGCAACCTGCGGGGATGATCACCTCGGCCTCCTCGCGCGCGCCGTGGCGGGCTAAGAGCTGGCTGGTCGCGGCGGCCGGGTCCTAGCGTGGCGGGAATGGAGCCCGAAGCTGGCGTGACCACGCCCACCCCGTCGGCCATGCGCCGTGCGCTCGCCCGCGCGCGGGACGGGAAGACGCTCGACGTCGCCGAGGCGGCCGTGCTGCTGCACGCCCGAGGCGACGACCTCAAGACTTTGTCCGACCACGCCTCCCGCATCCGCGACGCGGGCCTCGAAGAAGCCGGTCGCGCGGGGATCATCACCTACAGCCGCAAGGTGTTCATCCCGCTGACCCGGCTGTGCCGGGACCGGTGCGGCTACTGCACCTTCGTCACTGTCCCCGGCAGGCTCGAATCGCCGTTCCTGTCGCCGGACGAGGTGCTCGACATCGCCCGCAAGGGTGCGGAGATGGGCTGCAAGGAAGCCCTCTTCACGCTCGGCGACCGGCCGGAGGACCGCTGGAAGGCCGCGCGCGAATGGCTGGACGCGCACGGCTACGACGACACGCTGTCCTACGTCCGCGCGATGGCGATCCGGGTGCTCGAAGAGACCGGCCTGCTGCCGCACCTCAACCCGGGTGTCCTGAGCTGGCAGGACTTCCAGCGGCTCAAGCCGGTCGCGCCGTCGATGGGCATGATGCTGGAGACGACCGCGCGCCGGCTGTGGAGCGAGAAGGGCGGGCCGCATTACGGTTCGCCGGACAAGGATCCCGAGGTCCGGCTGCGCGTGCTGGAGGACGCCGGACGCAGCTCGGTGCCGTTCACCACCGGCGTGCTCATCGGGATCGGCGAGACGCACGAGGAACGCGCCGACGCCCTGTTCGCGATCCGCAAGACCGCGCGCGAGTACGGCGGCATCCAGGAAGTCATCGTGCAGAACTTCCGGGCCAAGCCGGACACGAAAATGCGCGCGACCCCGGACGCCGACCTCGAAGAGCTGGCCGCGAACATCGCCGTCGCCCGGCTGGTGCTCGGGCCGCGGATGCGCATCCAGGCGCCGCCGAACCTCATCGGCGACCAGTACGACCTGATGATCCGCGCGGGCATCGACGACTGGGGCGGCGTTTCGCCGCTCACGCCGGACCACGTGAACCCCGAGCGCGCGTGGCCGCAGATCGACCTGCTGGCCCGGCAGACCGAGAAGGCCGGGTTCGCGCTGCGCGAGCGGCTGACCATCTACCCGGAGTACGTGAAGCGCGGCCAGCCGTGGCTCGACCCGCGTGTCACGCGGCACGTCGCGGCGCTGGTCGACGGGGAGACCGGCCTGGCCCGCGACGGCGCGATGCCGGTCGGGATCCCGTGGCAGGAGCCGGACGGCGGCTGGGAGGAATCCGGCCGCACCGACCTGCACACCGAGATCGACACCACCGGCCGCACCGAGGACCGCCGCGGCGACTTCGATTCGGTCTACGGCGACTGGAAAGAGATCGGCCGGAAGATCAAGACCGGACCGCAGCGGTTCGACACCGACATCCGGGATGCGTTGCGCAGCGCGGAAAGGGACCCCGCCGGGCTGTCCGACGACGCCGCGCTCGCGCTCCTGCACGCGGATGGGCCGGAACTGGACGCGCTCACGAAGCTGGCGGACGACCTGCGGCGCGAGGTGGCCGGGGACGACATCACCTTCGTTGTCACGCGGAACATCAACTTCACCAACGTCTGCTACACCGGCTGCCGGTTCTGCGCCTTCGCACAGCGGAAGACCGACGCGGACGCGTACACACTGTCGCTGGAGCAGGTCGGCGAGCGGGTGGACGAGGCGTGGGCCGCGGGCGCGACCGAGATCTGCATGCAGGGCGGGATCCACCCGGATCTGCCGGGCACCGCGTACTTCGACCTCGCGGCCGAGGTGAAGCGGCGGCAGCCGGACATCCACCTGCATTCGTTCAGCCCGATGGAGGTCGTGAACGGCGCGTCGCGGACGAATCTGTCCATTCGCGACTTCCTGATCAGGGCGAAGGAGTCCGGAGTGGACTCGCTGCCGGGCACCGCGGCGGAAATCCTCGACGACGACGTGCGCTGGGTGCTCACCAAGGGCAAGCTGCCGACCGACGCGTGGATCGAGGTCGTCACCACCGCGCACGACATCGGTCTGCCGACCACGGCGACGATGATGTACGGCCACGTGGACAACCCGAGCCACTGGGTCGGGCACCTCAAGCTGCTGGCCAAACTGCAACGCGAGGGCGTGGAACGCAACGGGCGGCGCGGGTTCAGCGAGTTCGTGCTGCTGCCGTTCATCCACCAGAGCTCGCCGATCTACCTGGCCGGGCTCGCCCGCGCGGGCACGACGCTGCGCGAGAACCGGGCGGTGCACGCGCTGTCCCGGCTGCTGCTGCACGGCACGTTCGACAACATCCAGAGTTCCTGGGTGAAGCTCGGCGAGGAAGGCAGCCGGGCGGTGCTGCAGGGCGGCGTCAACGACATCGGCGGCACGCTGATGGAGGAGACGATCAGCCGGATGGCGGGCGCGGCGAACGGGTCGTACAAGACGATCAGCGACATGCGCGCGATGGTCGAGCCGCTCGGACGCCCGCTGCGGCAGCGGACCACGTCGTACGGGACGCCGACGGACGAGCGGATCGCGGCGGCGCAGGCGTCGGACGGGGTCGCGACGGCGGTGCGGAAGCCGTTGCTGCCGTTGCTTACGCCCTGATCAGCCGGTGCGGTGCAGCCGCCAGAGCGTAATAGCCAGCTGCAACCGCAACCGGCCGGAAGGATCGCGCACTGGCCAGCCGAGCAGGTGTTCGGCGTGGGCCAGGCGCTCCTGCAGGGTCGAATGGTGCACTACCAGCGTGTTCGCGGCGGCACGCAGGCTCGGAGCGCCCGCTACGGCGACCAGCGTGGGCAAGACCCACGCGGCCGTCGTGCGGGCGTTCTCCAGGCTGGTGACGTCCGCGACCGGTGTGGTTCGCGGGCCGACCGCGTCGGCGAGGACCGCCAATCCGCCAAGTTCGGCGTAGTCCACAACGGACGGTCCAGGGTCGTCTCCGGTGGCCGTGAAGCGGAAAGCCGTCCTGGCTTGTTCGCCGGACAACGGCAGGTCGGCCAGGTTCACTACGGTCCCCAGTCCGGTTCGGGCGCGCTCCGGCGGAGTCCACTGTGGAGGGACGACCAGCGGTACCGCGTCGCTCACGACCGCCCGCGCGGTCGTGCCGAGCCCGAGGCGATGGGCGGCGCGGAGCCGGGTTTTCTCGTCCGCGGACGCGTCGAGCACCACTTCGACCGACGCCGGATCGACGACCCGGCCGCGCGTGCGGTCCAGCACCGACCGCGCCGCCGCGGCCGCGCGCTCCAGCACCATCGCGTCCACCGGGCTCGCCGGACCGGACCGTTCCAGCCACAACGCGACCGGCCCGTCCGGGCGCACCGGAGCCGCCGGCCATTCCGGATCGGGCGGCTCGGCCGAAGGCACCACGCGCCCGTCCGGCTCGACGCGGACGCGCACCCGGCGTTCGTCGTCGGCCAGCCGCGCGGGGCAGCCGGACAGCACCGCCGCCCCGCGCACGATCGGCTCCAGCCCGGCGCGGCCCTCGACCAGCCGGTCGAAATACGCGATGACCTTGACCGTCTCGGCCGCGCCGGGGTCGAGCGCGCTCAGCCTCGTGACCAGCTCCCTCATCGGTCCATCATCGCTCTTCCGGTTCAGCCGAGCAGCCGCCGCAGCCACGGCAACCGCTCGGCGCGGGCCTGCTGCGACAGCGCTGCCTGCGGGGCCGAGCCGTCGAAGCCGTGGAAGGCGCCGGGCCAGACGTGCAGTTCCGCCTGCACCCCGGCCAGCCACAGCCGGTTCGCGTAGGCGACGACCTCGTCGCGGAAGGTCTCAGTACTCCCGACGTCGAGGAACGCGGGCGGGAGGCCGGACAGGTCTTCGGCGCGCGCGGGCGCGGCGTACGGCGAAACGTCCGGGCCGCCGCGAGCGTCGCCGAGCAGGGCCGTCCAGCCGACGTTGTTCGCGGTGCGGTCCCAGCTGCCCATCTCGGCCATCTGGATCGCCGACGGGGAGTCGTTGCGGTCGTCGAGCATCGGGTACACCAGCAGCTGGCCGAGCAGTTCCGGGCCGCTCCGGTCCCGGGCGAGCAGCGCGGTCGCCGCCGCGAGCCCGCCGCCCGCGCTCGCTCCGCCGATCACGACCCGGGAGGCGTCGAAGCCGTACTCGGCGGCGTGCTTGACCGTCCATTCCAGACCGGCGTAGCAGTCCTCGACCGGCGCCGGATGCGGGTGCTCGGGCGCGACCCGGTAGTCGACGCACACGAAACCGAGGCCCAGTTCGGTCGCGTACTCCTTGAGGACGTACAGGTCCCCGCCCTTGTGGCCGCCGATGATCATGCCGCCGCCGTGCAGCCAGTACAGCACCGGGACGTCGACCGCCCCGGCCGGGCGCGCGACGATCAGCGGGATCGGACCGCTCGGCCCCTCGGCCTCCACTTCGGACACTTCGAGCGCGCCGTCGGCGGTGATCTCGTCCAGCGAGATTTGCCGCTTCGCCGCGGCCGCGCGCACCGCCGGGATCGACTCGAGCGTCTTGATCGGCGGACGCTCGGCCGCGAGCACTTCGAGCGCCGCGGCTAGCTCGGGGTCGAACGGGAGCGGCGGATAGGCGGTCATGTCGGGGGCCTCCTGGACGGGATCGGGTACTGGACCCATCCTCGCCGCCCGGGTGCCGGAAGCGGCCAGCCGGGCGGCGGGAATCTCCCGCCAAGTGGCGGGTTAGCGGGTCAGGCTGATCGCGTTCTTCGCCCGCTCGACCGATTCCTCCGGCGCGGGTCCCGTCGCGTTTTCGGTGGCCAGCGCCTGGTTCAGCTCGACGAACGGCCGCATCCGGGTCTCGTAGTCGTCGATCGAGTCCGCCAGGACGTACGCGCCGACCAGCGCGAGGCTCGTGCCCTGCCCGGAAAGAGCGGACGCGCAGTACCCCGCGTCGCCGACCAGCGCCACCCGGCCGGTCGTCCAGCGGTCGAGGTGGATCTGGAGCATCGCGTCGAAGAAGAACGTCCGGGAGTCCGCCATGGCCTCGACCAGGCCGGGCACCGGTCCGCCGACCTCGCGCAACCGCTCGGCGACGAGCTTCTTCTGCTCCGCGACGTCCCGGATCTCGCGGTACTCCGGCTCGCCGAAGCCGAGCGTCACCCGCAGCTCCTCGTTGCCGGGAACCGGGTAGACCGCGCCGCCGACGCCCTCGCCCTGGAACCAGAACTGCCAATCTTCGAGGCCGAGGGTGTTGGCCGCCGGGAAGATCGCCAGGTACTGGCCGAGGTAGCGGCGGAACTGGTCCTCCGGGCCGAACGCGAGCCGCCGGACCGCCGAGTGCGCGCCGTCCGCGCCCACGATCAAGTCGAACGTGCGCGGCTCGGCCCCGGCGAATTCCACCCGGCCGGAGTCGGCGTCGAGCGAGGTGATCTGTTCGCCGAAGCGATACTCGACGTCGGCCGCGTGGTGCAGCAGCTCGACCAGGTCGTCGCGGAGGATCTCGATGTCCGCGCTGTCGAGCCGCCCGCTGCTGTAGGTGCGTTCCTCGGAACGGAACACTTCGGTGCCGGACGCGTCGAGCATCGACATCCCGCGCATCCTCGTGCGCTTGGCCCGGACCTGCTCGCCCAGGCCCATCCGCTCGATGACCTCCAGCGCGACCCCGCGGATGTCGACGGCCTGACCACCGCTGCGCAACCCCTCGGCGCGCTCGACGACCGTCACGTCGTAGCCGTTGCGGCTCAGCCAGTAGGCCGACGCGCATCCGGCGATCCCCGCTCCGCTAACCAGTGCTTCAGGCATGTCCTGCCCCCTCTGTACGCTGCTTCCTCACCTGGATGAACCTGCCCTGACCTGGTTTTGCCTGCCAAAACTGACCTAGTACAGATGACCCCCTGACCTAGTACAGACGGGACGCCGATGCCGACCGAACCGCCGTACCTTCGGATCGCCGCGGTCCTGCGGGAGGAGATCTCGCAGCTGCCGCCGGGTGCGAAAGTGCCGTCTACGCGCCTGCTGGCTTCGACGCACGGTGTCGCGACGGCCACCGCAGCCAAGGCGCTCGACGTTTTGCGCCGCGAGGGCTTGCTCCGCGCCGAGCCGCGGTCGGGCCATGTCGTCGCCGGTCAGCCCGCAGCGGACGAGGCGAAACGGCCGATGCTGACCCGGGACCGGCTGGTGCGCACGGCGATCGCGATCGCCGACGCGGAAGGCGTGGCGGCGTTGTCGATGCGCGGGCTTGCCGCGCGGTTGGGCGTTCCGGCGATGGCTCCGTACCGGTATCTGTCCAGAAAGGACGAACTGATCTTCCTGATGGCGGACGCCGTGTACGGCGAAATCGGTTATCCGGCGCGGGAACCGGAGGGGTGGCGGGCGCAGCTGGAGCTGTCGGCGCGCACGCTGTGGTCAGTGCACCGGCGGCATCCGTGGCTGGCGCATCTCGTACCGCTCACCCGGCCTTGGCCGCTGCCGAACCTCGCGGCGCACAACGAACGCGCGCTGGCCGCGTTGTCGGTGTTCGGGCTGAACTCGGCTGATCTGTGCGATCTGAATGTGTTGTTCTACAACCACATTCAGGGCACTGCGATGCATCTGGAGCGGGAGCGGCACGCGATGGGCGCGACGGGGATCACCGAGGACCAGTGGATGGAGACGCAGGCGCGGGGGTACGCGGCGTTGACGGGGTCGGGGCGGTATCCGGTGCTGGCGCGGATGGTGTCGGATCTTGCCGAGGGGTACGAGCTGGATCTGGACAAGCTGTTCGAGATCGGGCTGCAGGCGTTGCTGGACGGGCTGGCTGTTCGATATCCGGTTGGCGGGGCGAGTGCCGGGCGGCAGGATCAGCGGGTGTGAACCGCTTCCGTCTCGTTCCCGCGATCCGCGAATGACGCGACCTCGGGTGCGGTGTCATCGCCGCGACGGTTTCGAGGCGAGGCGACATCGTCACCTGGCTGGACTTCGGCGTACCGGAGGACGGCCGCTAAGCAGTCAGCTTCAGAATGTCGATCCCGCGCTTGTTGTCGGCCACATACGCGTACCCGTCATGCCAGTACGGGGCCCACGAAGCCGCGTCCGCCGGCCGGAAGTACGCGATCTGGGTCGGGTTCGACGGATCGCTCACGTCCAGGAACCGGGTCCCCTGCGCGTAAAACGACTGCACCAGCACATTCCCGCGCAGGTCGAAGTAGTGCGCCGAGCAGTCGTCGGACACCGGGTCGCTGCCTTCCTGCCCGGCGACGCCCCAGGTGCCGACGCTGCGCATCCGGAACGGCTTCTCCGGCGTGGACCGCCAGCCTTCGCCTTGGTACGAGCCTTCCAGCGACGAGATGGTCAGCACGCCGTCGCCCGCGCAGCCGGGGAGGAAGCTTTCCTCGGTGGCGTACACGAGGTCGTGGCCGCGCCAGGCGCCGTCGTCGCGTGCGCCGACCGGGTGGAAGCTGTTGTGCAGGAACTTCGACGGCGCGGCGGTTTCCGACACTCCGCCGCCCGCGTACGGCACCGGCTTGAGCGCCGTCGCCATGCGATAGCGGTGCTGCACCGGATCGCGGTGGAGGCCGGACGTCCAGTAGCCGCGCACGCCGCCCGCGCCGGACACCCACGCGACGCCCATGTTGTCCACCTGCACGTCGTGCACGTAGTCGGTTTTGCCGTCGTTGCGGGCGAGTTCGATCGGGTCCGGGTGCACCTTCGGGTCGCGCGGGTTGCGCACGTCAGTCACCCAAATCGGCCGGCCGCCCCAGTCCGCGGGCTGGTTGTCGGCCTTCGCCGGGCCGCCGGTCCAGAGGTAGCGGCAGTCGTCGACGCAGCTGGTGGTGTGGCCCGCCGGGACCTTGACGTAGCTGAGGATTTCCGGCTTTTCCGGATGCGCCACGTCGACCACGTAGATCCCGGACTCGCCGGTGTGCGTGTTGCCCTTGAACGCGCGCGGGTCGCGGGAGAGGAACACGAGCTTGCGCTTCGCGTCGACCTCGGTGTCCTCGGTTTCCCACAGCCCGGGCAGGCTCAGCTCGCCGATCGCGCGCGGCTTCGCCGGATTGTCCGTCAGGTCGTAGACCTTCAGGCCGAACTGGCCGGACACCACCATCACGTCGCGTTTGCCGTAGCTGAGGAAGTTCGCCGAGATGGCCCCTTGCGCGTCCGGCACATTGCCGACCGGCTCCACGCCCTTGATCGCTCCGGGATCGCCCAGGGAGTGCTTCGCCTCGGTGACCGGCTTGTCGTCTTCGCAGGCCGCCGCGGGCAATCCGGTGGCGACGAGAGTCGCGGCCGCGGTCGCCATCGCCAGTCCGGAACGAATCCACCAACGACGCACGCGAAACCTCCAGGAGACCCCAGTGTGACGGAAGTACTTTAAGCCGGTCCCTAACCGGACACAACCGCCTTTCGTTGCTTTCCACCTGGTAGTAAGAAGCATGCGATCGCGTCTGCTGGTCCCGCTCACGCTCGCCGCCGTCGTCTCGGGCGGCCTCTCCGGCTGTTCGTCGTCGGCCGAACCCACCCGGCCCGGAGTCCTGACGGTCGGCCTCGGCGAACCCGGCACCCTGCTGCCCGCCGACGTCACCGATCCGTCCGGCCGGCTCGTCACCGGCGCGCTGTGGACGCCGCTCGCCGATTACGATCCGGCCAGCGGAAAAGTCACCCCGCGCGCGGCCGAATCGATCAGCAGCGCGGACCGGGTGACCTGGACCGTGCGGCTGCGTCCCGGCCGGTTCCACGACGACACACCGGTCACCGCCCAGTCCTATGTGGACACCTGGAGGGCGATCGCGGGCCATCACTGGGCAAGCTCCCCGGTGCTGACGAAGTCGCTGCGCGCCAAGGAAATCACCGCGGTCGACGGGAACCAGCTGCGGATCGTGCTCGCCGCGCCGTCGAACCAGGTGCCGGCCTGGCTGTCCGCGCCCGGGCTCGTTCCGCTGCCCGCGTCGGTGCTGAAATCGCGCGACTGGAACGGATTCACCCGCCATCCGATCGGCAACGGCCCGCTGCGGCTGGAGGGCGACTGGCAGTCCGGCTCCGGCGGCAAGCTCGTGCGGGTCGCGCCGGATCCGGGACGGGCCAAGGAAATCGAGTTGCGGGTCGGCAAGCCGGCGGAGCAGTACGACGACGTCAAGGAGGGCAAACTCGACGTGGCCACGTCCGTCCCGGGCGAGCGGCACGAAGCGATGCACGCCGATTTCGCGGACCGGCACGCGATGTGGGCGCTCCCGCGCGCCGGGTACCTGGTGTTCTCCGCCGGCGCGACGCGATTCGCCGACCCGGCGGTGCGGCACGCGTTCGCGCTCGGCACCGACCGCAGCGCGCTGGAGTCCGGTCCGCTCGCCCACCAAGCGGACGCGGCCAAGGGATTGCTGCCGCCCGTGGTCGCGCCCGGCGAGCGGTCCGGGGGCTGCC
Organism: Amycolatopsis sp. NPDC054798; assembly: GCF_053611505.1. Classification (NCBI taxonomy): domain Bacteria; kingdom Bacillati; phylum Actinomycetota; class Actinomycetes; order Pseudonocardiales; family Pseudonocardiaceae; genus Amycolatopsis; species Amycolatopsis sp. NPDC054798. Next base: position 11,107 of record NZ_JBSHAM010000146.1, read on the forward strand.
GGCCGTGCACTTTCGACGGTCCAGCCGCCAAATCCCTGTTGAACCAGGCGGGATTCACCGGCGACGCAGCGGTGTACTACGACAGCTTCGACGGCACGTGGCCGCGGGCGTTGGCCGACGGCTTGTCGAAGAGCCTGGGAATTTCGGTCACCGCGCAGCGAAAAGCCAGCTGGGGCACGCCAACCGGGCCGTACGCGTTGGAAGTCAAGGCTGTCTCGCCGAGCCCGGCCGACCTCCTGCACACTCTCGCCGAGGCCGCCGGTTACACCGACGCCGGGTTCGCCGCGGACCTCGACTCCGCCGAAACCACCGCGTCACCGGAAGAAGCCGCGCAACTGTTCCGGGTCGCGGAGAACGAGGCCCTGCGGGATCTTCCGGCGGTTCCACTGTGGACTGGCCACGGCCATGCCGTCTGGTCGGCCCGGGTGCACGACGCGGTGACGGTGCCGTTCGCCGGGATCGACCTCGCGCGGCTGCGTGATTAAACCCGTGCGTGCCGCGTCAGCACTTCGCCGAACGCTGCGGTCAACGGATCGGGTTCGCTGCGGCCGTAAGCGACCAGCTCGCGCCGGATCGGCTTGCCAGGACGCAAAACCCGGCCGCTGAACTCCGCAGGCAGCACATTCGCCGGGACCAGCGCGGGCCCCAGCCCGGCCGCCGCGAGCAAGGGAGCGGCCGCGGTCTGTTCCGTGCGCACCGCGGGCCGCGGCCGGAACCCGGCTTCGGCGCAAGCAGCGTCGAGAAGTTCCGCCAAGCCGTGACCAGGCGCGTAATGCACCCACGCGCAGTCGGAGAGTTCGGCCAGCTCGACCGTACCGTCCGAAGTGGACTCGGTCGCGCCGTCGGCCGGAAGCACCACGACGAACTCTTCGGTGCCCAGCGACCGCACCGGGCCGGCCCACCCCGCCGGACGCGGGCCGATCGCGAGATCCGCTTCCCCGGCCAGCATCGCGTCGCGCAGTTCGTCGGCGTGACGGTATTCGAAAAGCCGCACGTCGACGTCCGGCCGCTCGCGCCGCCACACCCGGAGCGCGGGCGGCAGCACGCCGAGACTCACCGAGTAGACCGTGGCGATCAGCAGTTCTCCGGCGACCTGGCCGGACGCCTGCCGGGCCGCGCACCGGGCGCGTTCGGCGTCGGCGAGCGCGGCGCGGGCGTGCGGCAGCATCGCGCGGCCCATCGGCGTGAGCCGGACCGAACGCGGCAGCCGTTCCAGCAACGGCCCGCCGACACTGTGTTCCAGCGCCCGCATCTGGTGCGAAAGCGCGGGCTGCGTCACGTGCAGCTGCTCGGCGGCCCGGGTGAACGAACCGGTGTCGACCACCGTGACCAGGTACTCGAGCTGCCGCAAACTTGTCATAAGCCCAGTTTATCGAAGCGGTGATAACTAAGCCTTGGACTCATCAGCGAGACAAGGTCAAGATCGAAGACATGAGCAGCACACGCGTGGCCCTCGTGGCCGGGGCCAACGGGATCATCGGCCGGAAACTCATCTCCCACCTGCGGACTCTCGACGGCTGGGAGGTGCTCGGGCTCTCCCGTCGCGGCGGGCCGGGCAGCCTCGCCGTCGACCTGCTCGACCCGGCGAACACCCGGGCGGCACTGTCCGGCGTCGGCGCGACGCATCTGTTCTACGCGGCCTACCAGGACCGGCCGACGTGGGCGGAACTCGTGCCGCCGAACGTGGCGATGCTGGAGAACCTGGTGAACGGCCTCGACGAAGGCCCGCTGGAGCACGTCAGCCTGATGCAGGGCTACAAGGTCTACGGCGCGCACCTCGGCCCGTTCAAGACTCCCGCCCGCGAAGCCGACGCCGGACGGCACATGCCGCCGGAGTTCAATGTGGACCAGCAGAAGTTCCTGGAACGCCGGGCCGCGGCCGGCGGCTGGTCGTGGTCGGCGATCCGGCCGTCCGTCGTCGGCGGGACGACGCTGGGCAATCCGATGAACCTCGCGCTCGTGATCGCGGTCTACGCCTCGATTTCGAAGGAACTCGGCCTGCCGCTGCGGTTTCCCGGCAAACCCGGCGCGTACGACAGTCTTCTGGAGATGACGGACGCGCAGTTGCTCGCCGAGGGCACGGTGTGGGCGGCGACGTCGAGCCGCAACGAAGCGTTCAACATCGCCAACGGCGACCTCTTCCGCTGGCGCGAGCTGTGGCCGAAGCTGGCCGCGTACTTCGACCTCGAAGTCGCGCCGCCGTTGCAGCTGCCGCTGACCACGGTCATGGCCGACAAGGAACCACTGTGGACGGAGATGGCGGCGAAGCACGGCCTCACCGCGTCATACGCCGACGTCTCCTCGTGGGCCTTCGGCGACTTCGTGTTCTCCTGGGACTACGACATGTTCGCGGACACCTCGAAGGCACGCCGCGCCGGTTTCCACTCCTATGTGGACACTGAGCAGATGTTCTACCGGCTGTTCGACGAGTTCCGCCGCGACCACGTCATCCCCGGCCGATGAACGGCATCGTGGTGGCGGTGATGGTGAGGAACTGGACGTTGGCGTCCAGCGGCAATCCCGCCATGTAGAGCACCGCGTCGGCGACGTGGCCCGCGTCGAAGGTCGGCTCGGCCAGCAGCCGACCGTCGGCCTGCGGGATGCCCGCGGCCATCCGCTCGGTCATCTCGGTGGCCGCGTTGCCGATGTCGATCTGCCCGCACGCGACGTTCCAAGCACGGCCGTCGAGCGAAATCGACCGGGTGAGGCCGGTGACGGCGTGTTTGGTCGCGGTGTAGGCGACGCTCGCCGGGCGGGGCGCGTGCGCGGAGATCGAGCCGTTGTTGATGATCCGGCCGCCCTGCGGTTCCTGGTCCCGCATCAGCCGCACGGCCTGCTGCGCACAGAGGAACATGCCGGTGAGGTTCGTGTCGACGGTGCGCCGCCAGTCCTCGACGGACAGCTCCGCGACGGTGCCGCCGAGCGACACCCCGGCGTTGTTCACCAGCAGGTCCAACCGGCCCCACTCGTCGCGCACCGCGGAGAAAAGCGCCTCCACCGAAGCGGGATCGGCGACGTCTGTGGGCACGACCAGCGCGTTCGCGTCCGAACCCGCCGTCTCGCGCAAGGCGTCCTCGCGACGTCCGGCGAGCACGACCCGGTACCCGGCGCCGAGCAGCGCCCCGGCGATCCGACGGCCCAAACCGGAACCCGCCCCGGTGACCACCGCAGTCTTCTCCGGCACAGTCTTCTCCCGCACGCGGCCTCCTCGAAAGTCCGTTCGCCCGCACGTTGCCATATCGCGGCACACTGGGCGCATGGGACCACGTGACACTCTGCTCGCCGGCATCGCCAAACAGCTGGGCCATCCGCGGGGCCGGGCCGGGCAGGCTGTCGTCCGGCTGCTCAACAACGTCAACCGCGGGCCGGTCACCGGAGCGGTCGAGGCGCTGGGGATCCGCCGCGGCGAAACCGCGCTGGACCTCGGTTTCGGCGGCGGGCTGGGGCTCGACCTGCTGTTGCGGGCCACCGAGGGCGGCACGGTGCACGGCGCGGAAATCTCCGAAACCGCGCTGGCCCGGGCGCGGCGGACGTTCCCGAAGAACCTCGCCGCCGGACGGCTGGTGCTGCACCAGGCCGGAATGGCCGAGCTTCCGCTGGAGGACGGGACGATCGACGCCGCGCTGACCGTGAACACGGTCTATTTCGTGCCCGACCTGGTCCCCGCGTTCGCGGAGGTCGCGCGGGTGCTCACCAGCGGCGGCCGGTTCGTCGTCGGCGTCGGAGATCCCGAAATGATGCGCGAGATGCCGTTCACCAGCCACGGTTTCCGGCTGCGCCCGCCGGAGGAGATCGAAAAAGCGCTCGCGGACGCGGGTCTCGAACTCCGCCGCCACGACCGGCTCGGCGACGGGCCGCGGGCCTTCCACCTGCTGGTCGCCGGGCGCTGAAAAGGACGGGTCCCCCGCTTCCGCAGAAGTCCGTGAAGGGGTACATGTGGGGATAATATTAACAAAAAGAGAGCCACAAGGCGCAA
>NZ_JBSHAM010000147.1:0-14740 GCF_053611505.1 Amycolatopsis sp. NPDC054798
GCCCAAAGTCCGTGAGGGGAACCCTGCGGGAATCAGATTCCCTCAGGGTTCCCCTCACGGACCGCGGAGCGGCGCGGAATGGACCGAGGTCGGACGAGGGAGGGGCGGAATGAGCGAGCTGGTCTTCGATTCGGTCAGCGTCCGGTACGGCGGGCGGCGCGGGCTCACCGCGGTGGACGGCGTTTCGCTGACCGTCCCGGCGGGCAAGGTCGTCGGGCTGGTCGGCGAGTCGGGTTCGGGCAAGTCGACGCTCGCCCGGGCGGCCGTCGGGTTGTCGCCGGTGAGCGCGGGACGGGTGCTGCTCGGCGGGGTGGACGTGCGGAAGCTGCCGCGCCGACGCCCGCTGCAGATGGTGTTCCAGGATCCGTATTCGTCCCTCAACCCGCGGATGACCATCGGCGAGTCGATCGCCGAAGCCATGCCGCGCGGCTCAAGGTCCGTGAAGGGCTCCTTGAGGGAATCAGATTCCCTCAAGGAGCCCTTCACGGACCGCAGGGCGAGGCAGGCCGAGGTCGCCCGGCTGCTCGAGCTGGTCAACCTCGATCCCGAACGGGCCACGCATCTGCCGGGACAGCTGTCCGGCGGGCAGCGGCAACGCGTCGCGCTCGCCCGGGCGCTGGCCGGTCAGCCGCAGGCATTGATCGCGGACGAGATCACCTCCGCGCTCGACGTTTCGGTGCAAGGCGCGGTGCTCAACCTCGTGCGTTCGGTGCAGCGGCAGCTCGGCTTGTCGATGCTGTTCATCTCGCACAACCTCGCCGTGGTCCGGTATCTCAGCGATTTCGTCGCGGTGATGTACCTCGGCCGGATCGTCGAAGCAGGGCCCGCCGAACAGGTGCTCACCGATCCGCAGCATCCCTACACCCGCGACCTGCTCGACGCCGCTCCCTCGGCGCACAAGCCGCTGTTCGACCAGGAACCCGGCGCGACCGCGGACGCGGAACCGGCCGATCCGCACCATCCGCCCGCCGGGTGCCGGTACCACCCGCGCTGCCCGGTCGGACCGCTCGTGCGGAGCGACCGCGAGATTTGCCTCCGGGCCGATCCGGCCGGGGACGCCGCGTCCCGGCGGCACGCCGCGGCTTGCCACTTCAGCGAATCCGAGGGCCACGAGCCCGCGATCTCCCAAGGAGCCAGCGTATGACCCGCCGTCTCGGCATCGATGACCTGTACGACCTCGCCGCGCCCAGCCAGCCCGCGCTTTCGCCGGACGGCAGCCGGATCGTCTACGTGCTGCGGACCGCGGACCGGGAGGAAGACCGGAACGTCGACGCGCTCTGGACGGTCGGCGTCTCGTCCGGCGAGGCCCGCCAGCTCACCCGCGGAAACGCCGACGCGGCACCGAAATGGGCCCCGGACGGCTCCCGGCTCGCGTTCCTGCGCGCCCAGGACGGTCCGCCGCAGGTGTGGGTCCTCCCGGCGGACGGCGGCGAAGCCGAACAGCTCACCAAGCTCCCGCTCGGGGCGGGGGCCCCGGTGTGGAGTCCGGACGGCAGCAAAATCGCGTTCTCCGCGGCGATCGATCTAGCCGCGATCGTCGAAGCGCCGCCGGCGAACACGCCGATCGTCGCCGAGCGGCTGGACTACAAGTCCGACGGCGCCGGTCTGCTGAAGACTCTCCGCAGCCACGTGCACATCCTCGACGTCGCCACCGGCGAGGTCCAACAGCGCACCTTCGGCGACTGGCACGCGGGCCAACCCGCCTGGTCGCCCGACGGCACGCACGTCGCGTTCACCGCAAGCCTGGACGACGACGCCGACCTCACTTTCCGGTGCGCCGCCTACGTTCTCGACGTCACCGAGCGGAACGCCGAACCGCGACTGGTCGGCACCGACAAAGGCATGGCGGGCACGGCAGGCTGGACCGCCGACGGCAAGGCGCTGCTGGTGGTCGGCCGCACTGACACGATCACCGGACACCTCGGTCTGCTGCGCGTTCCCCTGGACGGCGGCGAGACGGTCAACCTGGCCGCCAGTCTCGACCGCAACGTGATGTCCGGCGGCCCCGGCTACCCAGGCGCGCTGCCCCAGCTGACCGAGGCGGGCGACGCCGTGCTTTTCGCGATCCGCGATCGCGGCTGCACTCATCTGTACGAAGTGGACCTTGCCGGTGGCGAACCGCGTGCGGTGCTGACCGGTGACGGCAACGTGGTGTCCGGAGTGGACCTGGTCGGCGACAAAGCGGCGATTGTGTTGGCCACCAAGGATTCCTTCGGCGAGGTCGCGGTACTCGACCGAGCCACGGGTTCGGTGGACGTGCGGACGAAGCACGGCGACGCGGTGTCCGAAGTGGACTTGTTCCCGCGCGAGTCGCGCGAATTCACCATCAGCGACGGCACTGTCGTCCAAGGCTGGCTCATCCGCGACACCGAACGCACCGGTGCGCAGCCGCTTCTGATCGACATCCACGGCGGTCCGCACAACGCCTGGAACGGTGCCGCGGACGCGATCCATCTGTACCACCAGACCCTTGTCTCGCGTGGCTGGGCAGTGCTGCTGATCAACCCGCGAGCCAGCGACGGCTACGGCGAAGAGTTCTTCACCGCGGCGATCGGCGCGTGGGGCCACGCGGACGCGCCGGACTTCCTCGAACCGATCGACCAGCTCGTCGCCGAAGGTCTCGCCGACCCGGACCGGCTCGCCGTCACCGGGTACAGCTACGGCGGCTACATGACCTGCTACCTGACCAGCCGCGACGACCGCTTCGCCGCTGCCGTGGCCGGCGGCGTGGTCAGCGATCTGACCAGCCTGGCCGGTACCTCCGACGGCGGGCATTACATGGCGGTCAACGAATTCGCCGGGCTTTCCTCGGGCAAGTACGAGAAATCGTCGCCGCACGCGCAGGTCGAGAACGTCCGCACCCCGACGCTGATCCTCCAAGGCGGCGAGGACGTCCGGTGCCCGGTCGGTCAGGCCGAGCAGTGGTTCACCGCGCTGCGCGAGCGCGATGTGCCGTCCCAGCTCGTGCTGTACCCGGGCGGCGCGCATCTGTTCATTTTGGACGGTCCGCCGTCGCATCGCGTCGACTACAACCGGCGCGTGGTCGACTGGGTCGAGCAGTACGCGGGTTCGCGGGTGCCGATCGATGCCGCGCACTGGAACCGGCGACTGGCGGAACTGGCGCGCAAACACGACGTTCCCGGTGCGTCGCTGGGAATCCTGCGCGTCGAGACCGGCGAGGAGGTGTTCGCGACCCACGGGGTGCTGAGCAAGACGACCGGGGTCGAGGTCACCGAGGACTCGCTGTTCCAGATCGGCTCGATCTCCAAGGTGTGGACATCGACTGTGGTGATGCAGCTCGTCGACGAGGGCCTGCTCGACCTCGACGCGCCGATCGTCGACGTGCTGCCCGAACTGCGGCTGTTCGATCCGGACGTCGCCAAGCGCGTCACCATGCGGCATCTCCTGACGCACACCAGCGGCATCGACGGCGACATCTTCACCGACACCGGCCGCGGCGACGACTGTGTCGAAAAGTTTGTCGACCTGCTGGAAGAAGCCGCGCAGAACCATCCTCTCGGCGCGACTTTCTCCTACTGCAACTCAGGTTTCGTCCTCATGGGCCGGGTGATCGAGAAGCTCACCGGGAAGACCTGGGACGCCGCGATGCGGGACAAGCTGTACACCCCGCTCGGTCTCACCCACACCGTCACGCTGCCGGAAGAGGCGCTGCTGTTCCGCGCCGCAGTCGGTCACGACGCAGCAGAAGGCGAAGACCTGGCTCCGGTCCAGGCCTGGCAGCTGCCTCGATCAGCCGGTCCGGCTGGTCTGATCACCGCGCGGGCCGCGGACGTTCTTGCTTTCGCCCGGCTGCACCTCATCGGCGGCCTGACCGCGGACGGCACGCGGATCCTGTCGGCGGAGTCGGCCGCGGCGATGGCGGACAAGCAGGCCGACGTCCCGGACAAGCACACCCTCGGCGATTCGTGGGGCCTCGGCTGGATCCGCGACGACTGGAACGGCCGCCGCGTCATCGGCCACGACGGCAACACGATCGGCCAGTCGGCGTTCCTGCGCCTGCTGCCGGACGCGGGCCTCGCGGTCACCCTGCTGACGAACGGCGGCCACGCGCGGGACCTGTACACCGAGCTGTACCGGGAGATCTTCGCCGAACTCGCCGACGTCGCCATGCCGCGTCCGCTCGAACCCCCGGCCACGCCGCTCGCCGTGGACGCGAGCCGCCACCTCGGCGTGTACGAACGGGCCGGCGCGCACCTCGAGGTGGTGGAGCGCGAGGGCGGGTTGCGTCTCGTGTACACCACCACCGGCCCGCTGGCGGAGCTGATGCCGGACAAGGTCCAGGAATTCGACCTGGAGGCGATCTCGGACACGCTGTTCCTGCTCCGCATGCCGGGCGGGCAGTTCTGGACGCCGGTGCTGTTCTACACCCTGCCGACGGGGGAGCCGTACCTGCACTTCGGCGCCCGGGCGACGCCCAAGGTGTCCTGAGGCTGGAGGGGCTGGGTTCGCTCAGCCCCTCCGCCGGTCACTCCGAGTAAGCTCGGCTCGTGCCGGAAATCCGCCCGAGGCCCGCTCTGGTCTCGCAGATCGTGGAGAAGCGGGGCCAGCTCGCGCACGGCGACGGCATCGCGCCGCACCGGCATGTCCAGGGACAGCTGCTGTATCCGTCGGCGGGCGTCCTCGCCACCACGACCGAACGCGGTACCTGGGTCGCCCCGGCGAACCGGGTCGCGTGGACGCCGCCGGGCTTCGAGCATCACCACCGTGCGTACGGGCAGACCGAGGTCCGGGTGCTGGAATTCTCCGGGGAACTGTCCGCGTCGCTGCCGGACCAGCCGACCGTGTTCGCGGTGTCGCCGCTGCTGCGGGAGGCGCTGCTGGTCCTCACCAGCGGCCGGACACTCCGGCCGGAGGCTCGGGAACGGCTGCGCGGCGTGGTCGTGGACGAGCTGGTCGTCGGCCCCGACGAGGCGATGTACCTCCCGGCCGCGTCCGACGACCGGCTTCGCGCGGTCACCGATCTCCTGCACGCCGACCCCGCGTCCGCGCTGACGCTGGCCGAGTTCGGCCGGGCCGTCGGGGCGGGGGAGCGGACGCTGAGCCGGCTGTTCCAGGCGGAGCTGGGGATGGGCTTCCATCAATGGCGGAGCCTGCTGCGGGTTCAGCACGCGCTCATCCGGCTGGCCGAGGGCGACGCGGTCATCGACACCGCGGCACGGCTGGGCTGGGCCAACCCGACGAGCTTCATCGAGGCGTTCACCGCTGTCGTCGGCCAGACCCCCGGCCGCTATCAGCAGGAGCTGCGCCGCGGCGATCGGTGAGGTTGGCGGGTTTCCGGAACAGCGAGTCGGGCCGCTGGTACCGCTGACGGCTGGGTTCCCGCGAACCTGGAAACATGTCAGAGAACACCACAGTAGTGATCGTGGGAGCCGGAGTAGCCGGACTCACTCTCGGAATTTTCCTGCTGCACAACGGAATCGACTGCATCGTCGTGGAAAAGCGCAGTCGCGAGTACGTCGAACAGCGCCAGCGAGCCGGGGTCATCGACACCCGCGCGGCCCGGATGTTCCGTGCGCACGGCCTCGAAGACAGGGTCGTCGGCGGCGTCCCGACCCAGCCCGTGCTGAACTTCCGCATCGACGGCGAAACGCGTCCGCTCGCCCTGGACGCGGGCGACCAGGGCGACGGCCGGTTCTGCCCCCAGCAGGTCCTGGTCCGGAACCTGATCGAGGTTTTTCTCGCGGACGGCGGTGATCTCCGTTTCGACACCGAGGTTTCGATCGAGAACCTCGACCGTCCGCTGGTCCGCTGTTCCGGCTACGGCACGATCGCCTGCGAATTCATCGCCGGATGCGACGGGGACCGCGGCGTCAGCCGAGCCGCGATTCCCGATCTCACGCGTTACACCCACGAATACGGGTACGCGTGGCTGACGGTTTTGGCGGAAGTACCCGCCAAACACCAGTCGATGATGGCGCTCCACCGCCGTGGCTTCGCCGGGCAGTTCGCTCGCGGCCCGCAGGCGAGCCGCTTCTACCTGCAATGCCCGCTGGACAGCTCCCTCGAGGAATGGACCGACGAACGCATTTGGGCCGAGATCGAGGCCCGTTTCGAGGAACCCATGACCCACGGCCCGATCGCCAGTACGCAGTTGGTGCCATTGCGAAGCGTCGTGCACAGCACGATGAACCAAGGCCGCCTGTACCTTCTCGGCGACGCCGCGCACATCGTCCCGCCGATGAGCGCGAAAGGAATGAACCTGGCCCTGCACGATGCCGAATTGTTCGCGGACGCCGTTGTCCGCTACCAGAAAGAACAGGATTCAAGCCTGCTCGACAGCTATTCGGCGACCGCGCTGCGGCACGTCTGGAAGTACCAGGCGTTCGCGAGGTGGTGGACCGAATTGGTGCACAACGCCGGTGACGCTTCCTATGCGGGCGAATTCCGGCGGCAGGCCGCACGGGCGGAATTGGCGGGGCTGTTCGAGCCCGGCCCGGCGAACCGGATGCTGAGCGAGTTCATCGCCGGGCTCGCCTGATCAATCCTTGCGCCGCGCCATGAACCGCACGAGCAGCAACACCAGGCACGCCACCGCTGCTCCGCCGCCGACATACCGGTAAGTGTCCTCCAGTCCGGCGAACTGGCCGATCGAATTGGCGGCGGCACCGGCGAGAAAAACCAGCCACAGCAAGATAGTCACAACAGGGCCGCCGGCGGTGCGGCTACGGGAAGTCTCCATGCCGAGAACACTATGGAGCGGCGAAGGGGGCAAACAGACCGCAGACCCCCAACTTCGGGGTAGTGCCTGCGCTACCGTCCTCGTGAGTGCCAATGCCGGTTAGAACCGGTATCGCTACTCACGACCGAAGGTAGGCCAGCACCGCCAGCACCCGCCGGTGTCCGTTGTCCTCCGGCAACCCCAGCTTGGCGAAGATGTTGCGGATGTGCTTGAGCACTGTCCCGTCGCTGACCACCAGCAGTTCCGCGATCGTGGCGTTGTTGTAGCCCTCGGCCATCAACCCGAGCACCTCGCGTTCGCGCGCGGTCAGTGCGTCGAGCGGGTCGCGGCGGTGGGCCAGCAGCTGGGTCACCACCTCGGGGTCCATCGCCGTCCCGCCCTCGACCACGCGGTGCAGCGAGTCGAGGAACTTCGCGACCTTGCCGACGCGTTCCTTGAGCAGGTAGCCGACCGCGCCCTTGCCGTCGGCGAGCAGTTCGGCCGCGTAGCCGGTTTCCACGTGCGCGGACAGCACCAGCACCGGCAGCCCGGGGTGCAGTTGCCGCGCCTGCACGGCCGCGCGCAGACCCTCGTCGGTGTGCGTCGGGGGCAGGCGGACGTCGGTGATCACCGCGTCCGGCCGGTCTTCGCGGACGAACGCGAGGAATTCGTCGGTGTTGTCGAACGCGGCGGCGACGTCGATGCCCGAGGTCTCCAGCAACAGCACCAGGCCTTCGCGCAGCAGGGCGTCGTCCTCGACGATCACGACCCGCATGGCAACTCCACTTCCAGAACAGTCGGTCCACCGGGCGGGCTCGTGAGCGTGACCGTCCCGTCGAAGGCTTCGGCGCGTTTGCGGATCCCGGCCAGCCCGCTGCCCTGGGATTCGTCCGCGCCGCCGCGGCCGTCGTCGCGGATTTGGAGCCGCAGGGTGTCGACGGTGCCATCGAGCGTAATCGACGCGTGTTCCGCGCCGGAATGCTTGGTCACGTTCGCCAGCGTTTCGGCGACGATGAAGTACACCGCCGCCTCGACCGCGGCCGGCCGGCGCGCGGTGCTGCGAACGTCCACAGTGCACGGAACGGCACACCGGTCGGCGAGGGCGGTGATCGCGCCGTCGAGACCGCGGTCGGTCAGCAGCGGCGGGTGGATGCTCCGCACGACCGTGCGCAGTTCGGCGAGCGCTTCGGTCGCCGCGTCCTGTGCCTTGCCGAGCAATTCCCTCGCCTTGGCCGGATTTCCCTCGAAAAGCTGATCGGCGATCCCGAGTTGCAGCACGACCGCGGACAGCCGCGCCTGCGTCCCGTCGTGCAGATCGCGTTCGAGACGGCGGAGTTCCGCACCGTGCGCTTCGAGCGCGGCGGCGCGGGTCGCGGTCAGTTCGACGACCCGGTCAGTGAGCCCGGCACCTGGCCGGGGGCCGAGAAGCGCCCGCGCGACAAGGGCTTGCCCGCGCGCGAGCGGCGCGGCCCAGAACGTGAGCGCGATCATGACGATCCCGCTGAGGACGCACAGCGCGGCCGTCGGCCAGGAGTCCACCATGAATTCCAGCGAGCTGCGGATCCCGCCGGGCACCAGCCACCAGAACAGGCCGGTGAGGATCTGGCGCAGTCCGCCGATCGGCAGGCTGAACGCGAGCACCCCGACGATGAAGCCGAACACGGCGTGCACCACGAGCCAGGCGAGATCCCGCAGGCTCGCCGGGTCGCGGATCGGCGAAACGGCGGCGTACGGCTCGGCGATTGGCTCGCCGAGCCTGCGGGCGGCGCGGCGGCGTTCGAAACGCAGCGGGTAGCGGAGCAGTTTCAGCGCCACCGGCAGCGCCGGGATCCCGACGCCGATGAAGCAGGTGATGAGCACGACGGCCATCGCGAAAGCCAGCAGCATGGAGAGGAACGCGGTCGCGGCTCCGACCAGCAGATAGCGGAGTCCGGACCACCACGAGCGCAGCCGGTCTTTCACTCGCACAGTGTCCCATTAGGACGTCCCCACCGGACGTGGTGGTGCCTGCGCTACCCCCAAGACTCCCGCGCTCGGGATCGTTTCCGGCCGCCCGCCGCCATAGCTTCGATACCGACAGAGAATCTGCTGGTCCGAGGAGCGACACGAAGATGAACACAGGCGGTACACACGCCCTGAGGCTGGAAGCGGTGCGCAAGATCTACGGCTCCGGCGACGGCGCGGTCACCGCGCTGGACGGGGTGTCGGTCGGGATCCAGCGGGGCTCGTTCACCGCGGTCATGGGGCCGTCGGGGTCGGGCAAGAGCACCTTCCTGCACTGCGCGGCCGGGCTCGACCGGCCTAGTTCGGGGAAGGTGCTGCTCGGCGAAACCGAACTCGGCGGGCTCCGGGAGCGGGCACTCACCGAATTGCGCCGGACCCGGATCGGGTTCGTTTTCCAGGCCTACAACCTGCTGCCGTCGCTGAACGTGCTGCAGAACATCACCCTGCCGATGCGGCTGGCCGGGAAGAAGCCGGACGCCCGCTGGCTGCGCGAGATCGTCGACGGCGTCGGCATCGCGAAGCGGCTGGAGCACCGCCCGGCGGAGCTGTCCGGCGGACAGCAACAGCGCGTCGCGATCGCCCGCGCGCTGATCACCCGGCCCGAAGTCGTGCTCGCTGACGAACCGACCGGTGCGCTCGACACCCGCACCGCGCGCCAGGTGCTCGACCTGTTGCGCGCCGTGGTCGACCAGATGGGCCAGACCGTGCTGATGGTCACCCACGACCCGGTCGCCGCGTCCGCCGCGCACGGAGTGTTGTTCCTCGCCGACGGCAAGCTCGCCGGCCATCTCCCGCAGCCGACCCCGGAGCGGGTCGCGGAGCGGATGACCCACCTCGGGGAGTGGTGACCGCCATGTGGTCGTTGGCTTGGCAGACGACGAAGGCCCGGCTCAGCGGGTTCGTCGGCGCGTTCATCGCGATTCTCTGCGGCACCGCGCTCGTCGCGGGCTGCGGCATTCTGATGGAATCCGGCCTCCGCGCCGGGGTCCCGACCCAGCGTTACGCCGACGCGGCGGTGGTGGTCGGCGGGTTGCAGACCACGAAACCGCCGGGCGCGGATTTCGGCGAGTCCGAGCAGGTCTCCGAACAGACCACGGTGCCGGAGACGTTGATCAACCGGATCGCGTCAGTGCCCGGGGTGCGCCAGGCAGTGCCGGAGCAGGACTTCCCGGCGAACGTCGTGACGTCCAGCGGCAAGGTGCTCACCGGCCCGAACGGAACCCAGTCGCGCGGACACAACTGGGACGCGGCGGTGCTGGCCCCGTTCTCGCTGCGCGAGGGCCACGCGCCCGAAGCGGCGAACGAAGTGGTTCTCGACGCGGAACTGGCGGCCCGCAGCGGGGTTTCGGTCGGCAGCACGGTGCGGGTCTCGACGCGCTCCACGCCGATGGAGTTCCGCGTCACCGGCCTCGCCGCGCCCAAAGCCGGGAACGGGTTGACCCGGCAGTCGGCCTTGTTCTTCTCCGCCGCGCGCGCCGCTGATCTTTCCGGGAAGCCCGGGCAGGTCCACGCGATCGGCGTGCTCGCCGCGCCCGGAGTGCCGGCGGGCGAGCTGGAAGACCGCATCAGCGCGGCAGTCGGCGGCGCACCGGTCACGGTGACTGCCGGGATGGAACGCAGCACGGTCGAATTCCTCGACGTGAGCCAGACCCGGGTGATGCTGTTCGCGCTCGCGGGTTCGTTCGGCGGGTTCGCGATCCTGGTCGCGGTGTTCGTCGTGTCGAGCACGCTGGCCTTGGTGATCAACCAGCGACGGCGGGAATTCGCGCTGCTGCGGGCGATTGCCGCCACCCCGAAGCAGATCCGCAAGCTGATCAGCGCCGAAACCATGCTGGTCGCGAGCCTCGCCGGAGTGCTCGGCGCCGGTCTGGGCGTGGCCGTCGCCTACGGCTTGCGCAACTCCTTCGCCGGGGTCGGCGTGATCCCACAGGACTTCGGTCTCGCGATCGGCCCGCTCCCGCTCGTCGTCGCGTTCCTGCTCGGCCTGGGCGCGGCACGGCTGGCCGCGTGGTCGGCGGCGCGGCGGCCGTCGTCGATCCGCCCGATCGAAGCGCTCGGCGAGGCGGCCGTCGAACGCCGCGAACTCGGCCGGACCCGGATCCTCATCGGCTGGCTGCTGGTGGTGCTCGGCTTCGGCGGCGCGACCGTCCCGATGTACGTGACCGGCGAAGGTGCGCTCGCAGCCTCCTCGATGTCGGCGCTGGTGGTCGTGATCGGGCTCTCGGTGCTCGGGCCGAAGGTGGTCTCCTTCATGACCCGGATCATCGGCCCGGTGTACTCCGGCGTCTCGCGGATCAGCGGCTACCTGGCAGCGGCGAACAACCAGGCCAACGCCCGGCGGCTCGCCTCGGCGGTGACCCCGGTGATGCTGGCGGTCGCGTTCGCGATCTCGATGTTCTACAGCCAGACGTCGTCCGCCGCGGCCAAACAGGAGCAAGCAGTCCGGTCGACCACCGCGGATCACGTCCTGACGAGCAGCACCGGCGCGCTTTCCCCAGAGGTCGCCTCGGCGGCGCGGGCGATCCCCGGAGTCGCGGCGGCCACCTCGGTGATCCGCACCGACGTCGTCACCACGGTCCCGGAGGAGAAGCGGCTGCGCGTGATGAAGTACCCGGCGCAGGGCCTGGACGGCGACCAGGTGCGCGGCGTGCTCGATCTCGGTGTCGTGTCCGGGAATCTGGCTGACCTGCGCGGCGACACCGTCGCGATGAGCAAGGGCGAAGCCGATTGGTACGAAAAGAAAATCGGCGACGAGGTCGACTTCTGGTTCGCCGACGGCCGCCCCGCGAAGGTGAAACTGGTCGCGGTCTACACACACAACCAGGCGTTCGGCGAGTACGTGCTGCCCGCCGATCTCGCTCGCGCGCACACCGGGGACCGGATGGACAATTCCGTTCTGGTGCGCCAAGACCCGAACGCTGACCCAGCCGCGATAACCACGGCGTTGCGCGACCTCAGCACTCGTTACCCCGGGCTCACCGTGACGCCCAGCTCCTCGGTTTCCGCGTTGGAAAGCGCTTCCGGGCAGCAGCAGTTCTACCTGAACCTCGTCGCGGTCGGCGTGATCCTCGGCTACGTGGTGATCTCGGTGGCCAACACCCTGGTGATGACCACGGCGCAGCGCTCGCGGGAATTCGCACTGCTGCGGCTGATCGGCACCACCCGGGGTCAGGTCGTGCGGATGATGCGCCTGGAAGCCTTGACGACCGCCGGTATCGCGGCACTACTCGGCACCGTGGTGGCGGCGATCCCGTTGGTACTGCTCAACCTTGCCGCGCGGGACAACCCGCTGCCGTCCGGAACGCCCGCGGTGTTCGGCGGAATCATCGCCGGAGCGTTCCTGCTCAGCCTGGTGTCGCTCGGTCTGTCCACTCGGGTCACCTTGCGCGCCAAGCCCATCGAAGCCATCGGTCTCCGCGAATAAAGGAAGAACGAATGCGTAAGACCACCTTGCTGAAACGGCTTTCGGTGGCGGCCATTGCCGCGGCGGGCCTGCTCGTGCCCGCCGCGGCGGACGCCTCGTCGAACCGTTTCCTCGACCAGACCACGATTCCCGACTTGCATCGCGCCATGGACCGCAGGCAGCTGACGTCGGAACAATTGACGCGCGGCTACCTGCACCGGATCGAAGAGCTGAACCCCAAGCTGCACGCCGTCGTGCAAACCAATCCGGACGCACTGGCGGCAGCCAAGGAGAGCGACACCCGCCGCCGGACCCACTCCTCCCGGGGTGTCCTGGAAGGAATTCCGATTCTGCTGAAGGAAAACACCGACACCGCGGACCGGCAAACCACCACCGCCGGGTCGACCGCGATGCTCGGTTCGCGTCCGGCTAAAGACGCGTTCCTGGTCCAGCGCCTGCGCGCCGCCGGTGCGGTCGTGCTCGGCAAAGCGAATCTGTCGGAATGGTCGAACTTCCGCTCCAGCGGGCAGATTCCAGGCTGGAGCGGGGTGGCGGGCCAGACGCGCAACCCCTACGCGCTGGACCGCAGCCCGTGCGGTTCGTCGAGCGGCTCGGCAGTCGCCGCGGCAGCCGGTCTCGCGACGGTAGCCATCGGCACCGAGACCGACGGTTCGATCGTCTGCCCGGCAGCCTCGACCTCGACCGTCGGCGTAAAAACCAGCCTCGGTGTAGTGAGCCGCAGCGGCGTCGTCCCGATCACCGCCCAACACGACACCCCCGGCCCCATCGCGCGCAACGTCACCGACGCCGCGCTCACCCTCTCCGTGCTCGCCGGTGCCGACCCGGCCGACCCCGCCTCTGTCGCCGCCGAGCAAGCGATCCCGAAGTACGCGCTTCTGGATCGCAATGCCCTGCACGGCAAGCGAATCGGCGTCTGGCGAAAGGGGCACACTGGACTCGACCAGCAAGCCGACCGCATCTTCGAGTCCACAGTGCACACTCTGCGTTCTCTGGGCGCGACTGTCGTCGAGGGCGCGGACGTCGAGGACATCTCCTGGTCGCTCAAGCCGGACCTGCTCCCCGCGCTGCTGACCGAGTTCAAGCACGACCTGAACGCCTACCTCGCCGCGACTCCCGGCGCGCACCCGCGGAATCTGTCCGAACTGATCGCGTACAACGAGCAGCACCGCGACGTCGAAATGCCGCTGTTCGACCAAAGCCTCTTCATCGAGGCGAACGCGGCCGACAGCAGCCTCAACGACCAGACTTACCGCCGGCATCGCGCTGCCGCGACCGGCATCGCACAACGGTCGATCGACGACGTTCTAGCTTCGAAAGGCCTCGACGCGATCGTCACACTGAGCGGCTTGCCTGCCTCGCCGCTGGACCGCCCGGGCGACCAGAGGTTCTTGAGCAGCACGCGAAACACGTCCGTCGCTGGCTACCCGAACATCACCGTGCCAGCGGGATTCGCAGGCCCGCTGCCGGTCGGGATTTCATTCCTCGGCACCAAATACCGCGACGCGCAGCTGCTCAGCTTCGCCTACGCGTACGAGCAGGCCACCCACGCGCGGCAGGCACCTCGGTACCTGCCCGCTGCTTAGCCCGGCGTCCACGCCTGACACCGGTAAGCTTGCGGACGTGAACGCGGCAGGCGGACGCTCCCGAAACCGCCGCGGGGAAGGCTCGCGGCTGCGGGCGGAGATCGTGCAGACCGCGGCCGAAGTCCTCGACGAAGGCGGCGGCGAGGACGCGGTCACCTTGCGCGCGGTTGCTCGTCGGATCGGCATCGCGGCACCGTCCATCTACCGGCACTTCGCCGACCGCGACCAGATCCTGCTGGCGGTGGTGCAAGAAGCTTTCGCTGAGTTGAAGACGCGGATCGAGACCGCCTTATCCGGGGTCGACAAGCCGGACGACCGCTTGCACACGGTGTGCACGACCTACCTGGACTTCGCCGTGGAGCGCCCGAACCGCTACCGCACCCTGTTCGGCAGTGGGTGGAAGGCCGCGCGGGCGGCCGAAAGTGGGGAGATGTCCCCCGAGGCGGAGCAGATCGGAGGGGACGTGTTCGCCTTGGTGGTGCAAGCGGTGCGGGACTGCGCGGACGCTGGTCTTTCGCGCAGCACCTCGGCGTTCTCCGACGCGACTGCGTTGTGGGCCGGGCTGCACGGGCTGGCCGAGCTGAGGGTCGCGTCGCCGACGTTTCCCTGGCCGGACGGGGTTTTGGAGGTGCTGGTGGACCGGCTCGCGTTGCTGGATTGAGGCTCGCGTTGCTGGGTCGAGGACCCGCGTTGGTGAGCTGAGATTTGTCTCGCTGGGTCGAAAACCCGCCTCACTAGGCTGAAGACTTGCCTCGCTGGCGGAGGGCTCGCCTTGCTGGCTGAAGACCTGCCTTACTGGGCGAGGGCTCCCTTTGCTGGATTTGGAAGACCCGCGCTGGGGGTGGCGGCTCGCGCCCCCAATGCCACATTGGGTGCGTGGGACGCACCGAACGCCACATTGGGTGCGTGGGACGCACCGAACGCCACATTGGGTGCGTGGGGCGCACCGAACGCCACATTGGGGTTTTTCAGTAGGCGGGTGTGGGTGCCCGGTCGGCATGATGCCAGCGTCCGTGAGGGCCACCTTGAGGGAATCTGATTCCCTCAAGG
>NZ_JBSHAM010000148.1:0-13891 GCF_053611505.1 Amycolatopsis sp. NPDC054798
ACGGTTGGGGGGTGCTTGACAAGGCGGTAAAGATGCTTTTAAAAGAACTCCCGAACCGCAGGGGAGGCTTCGTATCGGGGTGCAGGGTGGGGGCTGGCTGCCTGGGTTTCGTGGGGTTTGTCGGCGGTGGGTGGGCGCGCGGCTTGGGTGGGTGGCTGGGTGGGGTGTGCGGGTGGCGGTTTGGGGGGTGGGGGCTAGCGCCCCAATGTGGCGTTGGGTGCGTGGGACGCACCGAATGTGGCGTTGGGTGCGTCAGATGCACCCAACGCCACATTGGGTGCGGCGGGCTGGGTGGAGGGGGTAACCGGGCCCACGAAGGTGTGGGGGAATGGGTGGCGTGGGTGAACTGGGCGGCTAAGTTGTGCGGCATGGATGTGCATGTCGTCGATCACCCGCTGGCCAAGGCTCGTCTCTCGACTATGCGGGACGCTCGGACGGACAGTGCGGCGTTTCGGGCGGCGCTGCATGAGTTGACGGTCATGCTCGTTTACGAAGCCACGCGCGAAGCGCCGGTGCGTACTGAGCGGATTCATACTCCGGTCGCGCGCACTGATGCGTATCGGCTGGCCAGTCCGCCGTTGCTGGTGCCGGTTTTGCGGGCTGGTCTGGGGATGGCTGATCAGGCGCACAAATTGATCCCGGACGCGCAGATGGGGTTCGTGGGGCTCGCTCGGGACGAGGAGACGCTCAAGCCGACCCCGTATTTGGAGTCGCTGCCCGAGTCGCTTGCGGACCGGCCGGTGTTGGTGCTTGATCCGATGCTCGCGACTGGTGGGTCGATGGAGTACACGATCCGGCTGCTGACCGATCGTGGTGCCACCGACGTCACCGCTATCTGTGCGCTCGCTGCGCCGGAGGGGATTGCGCATCTGGAGCAGACTGGGCTGCCGGTTCGCGTGGTCACGTCAAGTATTGACGAGCGGCTCAACGACTCCGGGTTCATCGTGCCGGGGCTCGGCGACGCGGGGGATCGGCAGTACGGCGCTAGGTGAGCCAGCCGGAAGCGTTGGCGTGCAAGGCTTTTTCGTACGCATCGGAGACGCTGAAGCCCTCCGGCAGCCTGCCGGACAGTTCCAGTGACACCAGGCCGTGCACGAAACCCCACAGGCTGACTGTGATCAGTTCCGGTGCGACGTCCTGGAACTGGCCGGACGCCACTGCGGCGCGGACGACCCCCATCAACGGGGCGAGGGTGGCTTGCGCGACCTCGTCGGCCTCGGCGTTTGGTTCGAAGCCGGGTACGGAGCGGCTGAACATGATCGCGTACAGGTGCGGGTCGGCGAGGGCGCTTTCGCGGTAGGCGACGCCCAGGCGCACGAGGTCGGTTACTGCGTCGCCGGACAGCGGGACCGTTGCCAGGCGGGCGCCGAAGCGGCGGAAGCCTTCCACGTACAGAGCGTTCACCAGGTCCGGTTTGCTGCCGAACAGCGAGTACACCGCGGTGGTCGACGTGCCGGAGTCGGCGGCCAGTTTTCGCAGGGACAGGGCCTTGGGGCCGTCCTCGGAGATCAGTTCGCCTGCCCGGTCCAGGAGCTTCAGCCGGAGGGTTTCGTCGTGGGTACGGGGGCGAGGCATGCACCCAGCGTAACGCAACAACGTTATAAAACGCGAGCGTGACCACCGGTTTAAGATTTGACCTGGAGTGCACTCCAGGTCGTACTGTCGAGCGCATGAGCTACTCGATAGCGGAAGCCGCACGACGTAGCGGCCTGTCGATCGACACCCTCCGGTACTACGAGCGGATCAAGCTGCTCGAACCGCCCGCCCGCGATTCAGCGGGGCGGCGCGCCTACTCCGACGAGGACCTGAACTGGCTCGGCTTCCTCACGAAGCTGCGGCTCACCGGGATGCCGATCAAGAGCATGCGCGAGTACGCCTCGTTGCGCCGGCACGGGGTGGCCAGCGCGGGACGGCGCAAGGCGATCCTCGTGGAGCAGCGGCAGTCGGTCGCCGACCGGATCGCTGAGCTGCAGGGTTGTCTCGACATTCTGGACTACAAGATCGCCAACTACGAGCAGATCGAGCGCAAGGCCTTCGGCGTCGCGCCCGAAATGGAGGGAATCTCCGCGTGATCGGTACGAGGAAGCTCGGCGCACTGGAGGTCGGGGCTCAGGGCCTCGGCTGCATGGGGATGAGCGCGGCCTACGGCGTGCGCGACAACGACGGCGAGTCCGTCGCCACTGTGCACCGGGCGCTGGAACTGGGGGTGACCCTGCTCGACACGGCCAACGTGTACGGCGAGGGGGAGAACGAGAAGCTCGTCGGCAAGGCGATCGCCGACCGCCGGGACAAGGTCGTACTCGCGACGAAGTTCGGCATCGTGCACACCGAACAGGGCATGGCCGCGCGCGGTGACGCCGCGTATGTGAAGCAGTGCTGCGACGAATCGCTGCAGCGGCTCGGGGTCGACCACATCGACCTCTACTACCAGCACCGCGTCGACCCGGAGGTCCCGATCGAGGAGACCTGGGGCGCGCTCGCCGAGCTGGTCCAGGCCGGGAAGATCCGTTACGCCGGGATTTCCGAGGCGGGCGCGGACACCATTCGCCGGGCGCACGCGGTGCATCCGGTCACCGCGCTGCAGAGCGAGTGGTCGTTGTGGACGCGCGGGATCGAGGACGAGATCCTCGGTACCTGCCGGGAGCTGGGCATCGGAATCGTGCCGTTCTCGCCGCTGGGCCGCGGGTTCCTGACCGGCTCGGTCACCTCGGTGCAGGAGCTGCCCGAGGGCGACATGCGCCGTGAACTGCCGCGGTTCGCCGGGGACAACTTCGAGCGCAACATGGCGATCGTCGAGGCGCTGCGCGCGCTGGCCGCGGCCAAGGGGGTCACCGCGGGGCAGCTGGCTCTCGCCTGGGTGCAGTCCAAGGGGGCTGACGTCGTGCCGATCCCGGGTACGAAGCGGCGGAAGTACCTGGAAGAGAACGTCGCCGCGGCCGAGCTGGAACTGTCCGAAGAGGACATCGCGGCGATCGAGAAGGCCGCTCCGGCCGACGCGGTCGCGGGCGACCGGTACCCGGAGGCGCTCGCGCGCGTCACCGGCAAGTAGCAGCCGCAGCCGGGGCCTCCGCTCCCGCAGTAGTCCGTGAAGGGCCCCTTGAGGTAAACATATCCCCCCACGGGGCCCTTCACGGACCTTTTGCATCGCGGACCGCGCGGACGGGGTGTCCCAGGGACTGGGTACGTTCTGAGAGATTTCTGAGATCTTCCGACCACTCTGATCGCCGTCAGATCAAGGCGACGCGGGAGGTCGGTGTCATGGCGGACGTGCTGGACTACCTGGTGGTCGGAGCCGGGCCGGCGGGATTGCAGCTCGGGCGGCAACTGGGCGGGGCCGGGCGCACCTATCTGGTCCTGGAGCGGGGGTCTGTGCCCGCGGCGTTCTTCACGCGCTTCCCCCGGCACCGCACGCTCATCTCGGTCAACAAGAAGTACACCGGCTGGACCGACCCCGAGCTGAACCTCCGGGTCGACTGGAACTCGCTGCTCGACGACGGCCCCGACCCGCTCGTCTTCACCGACTACAGCGCCGAGATGTTCCCGCCTGCCGAGGCGTTCCTGCGCTACACCGCCGATTACGCGGCGAAACACGACCTCAAAATCCGCTACGGCACCGAAGTCACGCGAATTTCGCGCGCGGACGACGTCTTCACGGTCACCGCCGCAGACGGGGAAATGTTCAGTGCGCGTCGGCTGATCATGGCCACCGGGGTGACCAAACCGTACGTCCCGGACGTGCCGGGCATGGAACTGGTCGACCAGTACTCCGATTACGACACCGACCCGGAGCAGTTCATCAACCAGCGTGTTCTCGTGCTGGGCAAGGGAAACTCCGCCTTCGAGACCGCCGACAGCATCAACGCCTACGCCGCGGTGCTGCACGTCGCCGGTCCGCGACCGGTAAAGCTCGCGTGGCGCACGCACTTCGTCGGACATCTCCGCGCGTTCAACGCCGGCGTGCTCGACATGTACCAGCTCAAGCTCCAGCACGCGATTCTCGACGGCGACGTTCGCGAGATCACCAAGGACGCCGACGGCTACCACGTCAAATTCGCTTTCGCCCGTGCCGATGAGCTGGTCAAGGAAATCCGGTACGACCGGGTGATCGCGGCGACCGGATTCCGGTTCGACGCCTCGATGTTCGACGAGGACTGCCGTCCGGAGATGACGATCAACGACCGGTTCCCGGCGCAGACCTCGTCGTGGGAGTCGGTGAACGTGCCGGGGCTCTACTTCGCCGGGACGATCACTCAGGCCCGCGATTTCAAGAAGGCCACCAGCGCGTTCATTCACGGCTACCGCTACGGCGTGCGCGCGCTTTCCAAGGTGCTCGACGAGCGTTACCACGACACCGAATGGCCGAACACGGTGGTGGCCAACAAAACCAGCGAGTTGGTCGACGCGGTCATCCGGCGGATCAACCGTACTTCCGCGCTGTATCAGCAGTTCGGGTTCCTCGCCGACGTCCTCGTGGTCGACGGCGACCAGGCCCGGTACTACGAGGAAGTCCCGGTCGACCGGTTCGCGGACACGGAAATCGGGCAGAGCGCCAACGCGTTCGTGATCACCCTCGACTACGGGCCGGACCACGACAAGATCGACCCGTTCGACTTCACCGTCACCCGCGCTAGCCAGGATGTCGCGAACGATTCCGGCGAAGGGCATTACCTGCACCCGATCGTCCGGCATTACCAGCGCGGGGAATTGGTCGCGACGCATCACGTCACCGAGAACCTCGAAAACGAGTGGAATCGCCCGGTGCACGTGGACGCGTTGACCGCCTTCTTCACCAAGCAGCTCTGACATGCGCACGATAGCGGAGCTGGAAGCCATCGCGCGGGAACGGATGGAGCCAGCGCACTACGACTATTACGCCGGTGGCGCGGGCGAGGAAGCCACCTTGCGCGCCAACGAGGAAGAATTCCGTCGCCGGGTGCTCGTGCCGCGAGTGCTGCGCGGAGTCGGCAAACGCGAACTGGCGGTGGAAATCGCCGGTTCACCGTTGTCGATGCCGATTTTGGTGTGTCCGACGGCATTCCACCGGCTCGCGCATCCGGACGGAGAACTCGCGACAGCGCGAGCCACCGCGGAGGCGGGCACCGTCTTCGTGTGCAGTATGGCGTCGACAACGGCTGTCGAGGACGTCGCCAAGGTCGCTGACGTGCTGTGGTTCCAGCTGTATTGGCAATCAGACCGGGAGTTCACCGAAGCGGTCGTCAACCGGGCGGAGAACGCCGGAGCGCGGGCATTGGTGGTGACGGTCGATTCCGCGATTCGCGGACGGCGGGAACGGGAATACCGCCACGGTTTTCACGATCTCCCTCCGGGGATGGCCGCCGAGAACATGCGCGACACCACTGGCTGCGTGCGCAGCATCGAGATGCCCGTTGACCTGACCTGGGACGATCTCGGCTGGCTGCGGGAAATCACGAAAATGCCGATCTTGCTCAAGGGCGTGGTACATCCGGAGGACGCCCGAATCGCGGTGGCGGCGGGAATCGACGGGATTTTCGTGTCCAACCACGGCGGCCGACAGCTCGACAGCGCGATTTCGAGCCTGGCCGCATTGCCGGACATTGTGTCCGTTGTGGACGGACAGGTGCCGTTGATCGTCGACGGCGGGGTGCGCAGCGGCGCGGACGTAGTCAAGGCGCTCGCTCTCGGCGCGGACGCGGCCGGGGTCGGCAGGCCGGTGCTGTGGGGGCTCGCCGCGGCGGGTCAGGAAGGGGTCGCCGAAGTGCTGGAACGGTTGCGCGAGGAAACAGACACCGCACTCGGGCTTTGCGGGGCGCGCACGCCCGGCGAGCTGACCGCGGACCTGGTCCGATGAAGCGTCTCGTGCTCGCCGGGACGGCGGGGCTGATCGCGACCCTGCCGAGGTGGCTGCCCGGCCGGGTCGTCGCGATGCGGAACCGGATTTTCGCGCTGGTCAACGGGAACGAGGGTTACCAGGTGCCGGTCGAGGACTTCCGCCGGGTGTACGCCGATCCGGCGGCCGACGGGCGCAGCGAGGGCGCCGCGCTGTCCGATCTGTTCTGGTACTGGCTCGCCCCGGGACCGCAGGTGCACCAGGAACATCTGGAACCGGGCCCGCGCTACGACGAGGTCGCCAAGACCACCCGGAACATCCTGGTCAAGTCCAAGGCCGAATCGCAGGCGCTGACCGAACGCGTCGCCGCGCGCGTGCTCGACCGGATCGAAACCGGGCCGGGACGGCTGATCCGGCTGCGCGACGAAATGATGCCGGTCTGGGCCGAGCTGTATTACGAGCTGGTGTTCGGGGAACCGTGCCCGGCCGACGCGCGGGACCTGATCGTCGGGCACGCCGACGACGTCGTGTCCGCGCTGAAGTGCGTGCGCCCGCGCAACATGCGCCGTCGAGCCCGGCTCACCGCGTACCTGCGCCGCCGGCTCGACGACGTGCCGCATCCGCTGCCGGCCCGGCTCACCCGCGAGGAGCAGGTCTTCTACCTGCAGGGAACGTTCTTCAACACCGCCGTCGTGCAGATGTCCGAGGCGATGGCGCACCTGCTGATGGTGCTCGCCGAACATCCGCAGGTGCAGCGCAGGCTCGCGGAAAACCCGGACGACGACGAGTATTTCGACCGCGTGCTGGACGAATGCCTGCGCACGTACCCGCTGTTCGGCATCGCGCACCGCATCACCACCGGCGACATCGAACTGGCCGACCGGACCATCGACGCCGGTACCGTGCTGCTGTTCAGCTACCCGGAATTCCACCACGCCGGAGTGGACCGTCCAGAGGAATTCGATCCGGAGCGTGGTTGCCCCGCGCACCAGCAGCGAAATTTCTTGCCTTTCGGCGTCGCGCAGAACCGGCCGTGCCCGGCGCGCGGCCTCGCCCCGGTGACGATGCGGGTGGTCACCAGGGAATTCCTGCGCCGGTTCACGCTCGCCACGAGCGCCGCGCACACCCGGTCGATCCCCAATCGCGGTCCGGTTTTCGTGACCCCGCGTGGATCGCGGCGCAATCCCCGGGCCGCGCTGGCTTATCTGGCGGTGCGCGATCGCTGGGAAGACGTGTGGCGCAGCCTCGCGCAGCTGGTGTTCGGCACCTACATGGTGCTTGACGCGCGTCGGCTTCGGTTGTGTACCAAGCACTTCCAAGGAGGAACCCGATGAGTGCCGTAGAAGCCGCACCCGCGTTTTTCCTGGCCGCGGTGGTGATCCTGGCGGCTTGCCGGGCGGTGAACGCGCTCGCCGTACGGCTCGGTCAGCCGCCGGTGGTGGGCGAGATGGTCACCGGCGTGCTGCTGGGCCCGTCGCTGCTCGGGCTCCTCCTGCCGGGTGTGCAGGAGTTTCTGTTCCCGGACTCGGTGCGCACGCTGCTGTACCTCGGCGGCCAGATCGGGCTCGTCATCTACATGTTCGGCGCGGGTTACGAATTTCGGCTGAGTGCGCTGAAGGACGGACGGAAAACCGTCGCCGCGGTCTCCGCCGCGGGCACAGTCGTGCCGCTCGCATTCGGGGTGGGGGTGAGCGTGCTCGGCGCGAACTGGGCCGGAATCCTGAAACCCGGGGTGTCGCCGGTGGTTTCGGCGGCGTTCGTCGCGGTGGCACTCGCCATCACGGCGTTCCCGATGATGGCCCGGATCATCACCGAACGCGGGCTGGGCAGCACGAGGTTCGGCTCGCTCGCGCTGGCCTGCGGCGCTCTCGACGACGTCCTCGCCTGGATCCTGCTGGCCGTCGTGCTCGGCATGCACGCCGGCACGGCTGGTCCGATCGCGCTGGCCATCGGCGGCGGGGTGCTGTTCGTGCTGCTGGTGTGGCTGGTGGTCCGCCGGATCGTGGCGCGGGTGATGGACAACCCGCGGGTGTCGGTCGACCAGCGGATGCTCGTCACCGCGATGTTCCTCTTCGGGGCGGCGTGGTTCACCGACGTCATCGGCCTGTACGCGGTGTTCGGCGCGTTCATGCTCGGCTTGGTGTTCCCGCGCGGCGAGGCGGCCGACGCGGTGCTCGGGCGGATCATGCCGGTCGGCCGGGTCGTGTTCCTGCCGCTGTTTTTCACCTATTCCGGACTCAACACCCGATTCGCGCTGCTCGCCGACCCGAAGCTGCTGCTGTTCGCGCTGGTCTGCATCGCGGTCGCGGTGGTCGGCAAACTCGGCGCTTCGTGGGGCGCGGCGCGGCTGACCGGCGAACCGCAACCGGTCGCGCTGCGGATCGGCGTACTGGTGAACGCGCGCGGACTGATGCAATTGGTCGCACTGAACGTTGGGCTGTCCGCCGGAATCGTTTCGCCCGCTCTGTTCACTGTCCTGGTCCTCGTCGCGCTCGTCACCACGATCATGACCTCGCCGGTGCTCGGCTGGCTGGACAAACGCGACGCCCGCCGGTACGCCGACGGAGAAATGCCCGAATTTCTCCTGACTGGCCGAAGCTGAGCGATTGCCTACGAAAGTCGAGGGTCGAATGGCCGGATCACTGCGAGTATGGACCCGTGCACGATGAGGCGGAGACCCCGGCGGCTTCCCGCGTGCTCCTGGTCGAGGACGATCGCGACCTCGCCGGGATGCTGGTCGAGTTGCTCACCGGAGAAGGTTACGAGACCGAAGTGGCCCACGACGGCCAGCGCGGCCTGCACCTGGGGCTCACCGGAAGGCACGCGGTGGTGATTCTCGACCGGCGGCTGCCGGTAGTCGACGGCCTTTCGGTGCTGGCCCAGCTGCGCCGCCGGGCGGTGCCTGCCCGGGTGCTGGTGCTGTCCGCGCTGGGAGAGCTGGCCGACCGGGTGCACGGCCTCGACACCGGGGCCGACGACTATCTGGTGAAACCGTTCGAAACCGACGAACTGCTCGCCAGGGTGCGCGCGTTGTGCCGCCGCGACGCGGAGCACGCGGAGTCCCTTCCGCTCGGCGCGGCGGCACTGGACCTGCAACGGCACGAGGTCGTGCTGCCGCGCGGCGAGCGAGTGACGCTGTCCGGACGCGAGTTCGAGTTGCTGCGCACGCTCGCCCAGCGGCCCAAGGCGATCCACCCTCGGGCGTCGCTGCGCGCGGGGGTGTTCACCGAGTCCGCTGCGGAGTCCATTGTGGACACCTATGTGTACTACCTGCGGCGGAAGCTGGGGCGAGGCGTGGTGAAGACGGTGCATGGCCTCGGCTACCAGATCGGGGCGGTGTGACCACCGTCGTCGCCCCGGAAGCGCGGGCGCTGCGGCGCGCGCGGCGGATCATCGCGGGCCAGATCGCCGTGGTGATCACGATTGTCGTGCTCGCCGCGGGCGCGATCGCGTACTGGGTGCTGCTGCGCGGGCAGGCGGCGGAGACCAACCGGCAGCTGGAATTCGCGCTGGGAAACGGGCTTTCCGCGACCCCGCCCGGGTGCACCTACCTGGTGACGCCCCAGGGGCACGCGCCGGCCGGACGGCTGCCGTTCACGCTCCCGCCGGTGCCGCGAGTGCCACACGAGGGCGACGTGGTTACCGAGGAACGCGTGCTCGACGGCGCGACGTACACCATCCGCACGGTGAACCGCGGCGGCGAGGTCTGGCAGGCGTACTTCAACGAGCATTACCTGATATCTGACCGCGAACAGCTGTTGTTGGGGCTCGGGGTGGCCGAGCTGGTGGTGCTGATCGCGTCGGTGATCAGCGGGTATCTGCTGGCCGGGCGGGCGATCCGGCCGTTGGGCGAGGCGTTGCGCCGGCAGCGGACGTTCGTCGCCGACGCGTCCCACGAGCTGCGTGCGCCGTTGACCCGGTTGCACACCCGCACGCAGCTGCTGGCCCGGCGCGGCGGCGCGGGACCGGCTGACCTGGAAACCCTGGTTTCTGGCACCCGAGAACTGGGCGCGGTGGTCGACGATCTGCTGCTGTCCGCGCAGGCCTGTGCCGAGCGGCCGCATCTGGAGCCGGTGCAGCTGGCGGTGCTGGCGGAACAGGCGGTGGCGGCGGAATCGGTCCGCGCGAACGACCGGCAGGTAGACCTCCGGCTCAGTCGTTCGCCGGGGCTGGAGGACGTGGTGCCGGGCGTCCCGACGGCGTTGCGGCGAGTGCTGTCCGCCTTGCTGGACAACGCGATCGGGCATACGCCGCCGGGCGGGTCGATCGAGGTGATCCTCGCCAACCCGGATGCCCGGCACGTCGAACTGAGGGTGTGTGACACCGGAACCGGCTTCCCTCAGCACGAAGCGGAACGGCTTTTCGAGCGTTTCGCACACGGGGCGAACGGCGAGGGCCGGCGGTTCGGGCTGGGATTGGCGTTGGTGCAGGAGGTCGTCACTGGACACGGCGGGACGATCGCCGCGGCCGGGAAACCCGGCGTCGGCGCGACGTTCACGCTGCGCTTTCAACGGGCTTGAGCTTTCGCGCCTGGAACTTCTTGTACAGGAAGAAATAGAGCTTGATGTACTGACCGACCAGGACCGCGTTGATGATCGTGCCCTCCCGGATGAAATGCGGTCCGCCGAGGAAGATCAACCCGATGCTCGCCGAGACAGCGAGCAGGGTGCAGTCGAAGACGGTCTTGATGTTCCCCCACTTGCGGCCGGTCTTTTTCTGCAGGGTGTTGACGAACAGGTCGATCGGCATCAGCACCAGATTGGCGCGGATCATCAGGAAGAGCCCGAACGCCAGCATCGCGTCGGCGATGAACAGCAGCGCGAGGTTCGCCGCGTACGGTGCCAGCGAGATCCACTTCGTCGCCATCAGGTTGAAGTCGAGCAACGCGGCCAGAATTAGTGCCGGAACCAGCGAGAACAGGTTGTGCAGCTTGAACGCCCTTGGCAGCACAAGGAAAGTCAGCACGAGCATGAGCACTTCGAGCAGGAGATTGAACGTGCCCTGGCTGAGCGGCGGGAGCACGAGCGTCATCGTGCGGGTCAGGCTGCTTTGCGGGGAGATGCCGATCCCGGCCCGGATCGCCAGTCCGAGGCCGAGCGTCAGCAGGTAGATGCCGGCGATGTAGGTGATCCAGCGCCGCACCACGTTTCCGTTGTCGATTACGCCCGCGTCTTTGTCGTAAGGCACGACCGTGACCTCCTCGTTGAGGTTTCTTCGAGTTATTTCATGAATCCGAAACGGTCGAGCGAGATGAACAGGGTCAGGAGTTTGTTGACGACGGGTTCGCCCTCGTTGTGGTTGCCCAGCTTTTCGAGCGCGGCGTCGATCGATCGGGTCGCGTCGACGAGTTCGGCGAGGTTCATGTCGGCCATTACGCCGTAGAACTCCAGTGGCAGACAGGCTTTCGCCTCGCCGTCTTCGGTCACGATGCAGCCGCCGACGAGAGTGTCCAACTGCTTGAGGTTGGCGCACATCTCCGCGCTGTCGCTGCCGACGCTCACGAAATAGGCCGACGGTGCGGGCCAGAACGTCGACACCGCGCCGCGGTCGATCGACACGCCTTTGAACAGCCCAGTGACGATGTGCCGGTCGCCGGAGGCGTATCGCTGGACGATCGAAATCCGGTTGAGCCGCTCGCCTTCGTGCTCGGGCACGACCGCGCCGTCGCGGAACGGCACCCAGATCTCTTGGGCGAACTTGAGATGTCCGCGTCCGTAGACGTCGAACAGCAGCACCTTCGCTTGATCGCCCTCCGGGGAGAGTTCGATCGGTGTCAGGTCGAGCTGTTCAGCAGTCAAATCCGTGAGACCCGGCTTGGGTTCCTTGGCCAGGCTGGAGTAATCGATGCCGACGCGGTTGAGCAGTTTGCGGTCGCGGGCGACCAGTTCGCCGCCCTTGAACACATACCGCGGATTGATCTTGGCGAGACTGTCGGTGAGAACGATGTCGGCGAACCGGCCCGGGCTGAGCGAACCGAGGTCCCGGTCCTTGCGGAACGAGCGCGCGGCGTACAGCGTGCCCATTTTGATCGCCTTGATCGGCGGCATGCCCATTTCGATCGCCAGCGAGATCACCCAGTCGATATGGCCTTGCCGCAGGACGCGGTCCACCGAGATGTTGTCGGCGCACAGCTGGAAGTTCTCCGCCGGCCACCGCCGTTTCACGATGGCCCGCAACATGGTCCGGATGACTTCCGGACTCCCGACGCCGAACTTGATCTGGGTGTTCAGGCCGTAGCGGACGCTCTTTTCGATGTCGTCCTCGTTCCAGACGTCGTGATTGTTGTCGACGCCGATCGCGGGCATGTAGTTCAGCAGCATGTCCGACAGTGCCGTGACGCCCCAGTGGCAGTTCACGAAGCCGGAATTCGCCCGGCCCAGCGCGGATTTGCGGAAATCGTCGGCGTCCCCGGTCATGTAGGACAGGTGGGCCAGTTCGCCCAGCCCGATCACCGGATCCATCTTCAGCATGGCCTCGGTGACCGCGGTAGAGGTCTTCTTCCCGGGCGCGAACGCGTAAAGCCGGTACGGCAGTTTTTCGTGGTCAGCGAACAATGTCTGGACGGCTTCCACCGCCTCGTCCCCGGCCGCGCTGGCGAAGTCGAGGGTTTCCCCGAAGACGGTCGTCGTTCCACTGGGGACGATCGCTTCGCCGAACGCCGCCGGGTGCGCGAGCTGGGATTCGAAATGCAGATGCGCGTCGATCAACCCGGGGATCGCGTAAAGCCCTTCGCCGTCGAAAACCTCGCGCACCCGCACGATCGACTCGTCGGGGTTCAGCGCGACGATCCGCTGCCGGTAAACAAGAAGCGAGCCGGGATAGACACTTTCCGTGTGCACGTCGACGATGTTGAGCTTGCGCAGCAGCAGGTCCGCCTCCTGCTCGCCGTCGAGAATTCCGAAGATCGTCCGCACGTGATCTTCTTGCGCGGCAACGTCTTCTGTCGCGAGCGGGGGATAGGTCGGCGAATCCTGCACAGCGGTCCTCATTTCGGTGTTCGGGTCCATTGCGGGCTGCACTGATAGAACCCGGCGCACACCGTTGCTGACAAGCATTCATTTTCGTACGACGTGTACTCTTTTTTCGTACGCTTGGCTCAGGAGGTCCGCCGTGCTCCACTCCCGGTTGCTGCAGTACATCGACGAAGTGGCGCGTCTCGGCTCCATCCGCGCGGCCGGTGCCCGCCTGCACGTCGCGCCGTCGGCGATCAACCGGCAGATCCTGCTGCTGGAGGCGGAACTCGGCGAGCAGTTGTTCGACCGCCTGCCGCGCGGAATGCGTCCGACGCCAGCCGGGGAGGCACTTCTCGCGCACGTCCGGCGCACTCTGCAGCAGTACCGCGAGACCGTCGCGGACATCCGCGATCTGCACGCGCTCGGCAGCGGCGAGGTCGTGATCGCCACGATGACCGGCCTGGCCAGCAGTGTCGTCGCCACGGCCGCGGCGGCGTTCCGGGCCCGGCATCCGCGAGTCCGGATCTCGATTCGCACCATGACCACGCAGGACATCCTGCGCGCGGTCGAAGCCAGCGAAGCCGACCTAGGGCTTGGCTTCAACGTCCCGCCGTCCGCGCACCTCGAGGTCTGCTGGCAGATGAACACCCGGCTCGGCGTCGTCGTCGCCCCGCATCATCCGCTCGCCGGCGCGGACCCGATCCCGCTCGCCCAGTGCCCGCCTTATCCGCTGATTTTCGCCGACCGGTCCATGGTCATCCACGGCATCGTCGCGGAGGCCTTCGCCAAGGCGGGCCTTGACATCGAACCGGCCTTCCACACCAACTCGATCGAGACGATGAAACGGCTCGCCGCCACCGGCGACGCCATCGCGTTCCTCAGCGAATTCGACATCGCCGAGGAAATCCGGGACGGCCGCCTCGTCTTCCGGCCAGTCCGCGACGCGTTCAGCAACAACGTCGTTTCGTTGGTACGGCGGGAAAAACACGGCCACGGTTTGGCGAGTTTGCTGCTGGCGGAGGACATTGTCGGCGCGCTGACCCACGCGCAGGCTCCGCGACCGTAACTCGTTGCGTCGTGTGGAAGAGGTCCGTGAAGGGCCCCATGAGGGAATCAGATTCCCTCAAGG
>NZ_JBSHAM010000149.1:0-13247 GCF_053611505.1 Amycolatopsis sp. NPDC054798
ATCTTCTGATGTGCAGATCAGTATGTCTCCACGCCCGGGCCCGCCGGGCCGGGCGCCACCGCGCGGGCGAGAACGTCCGGTCAGGCGACCCGGCGCGCGCCCACGTACTGGCTCTGCAGCGGCGAAATCTTGACGACGTCGCCGGTGGTCGGCGCGTGCACCATCATTCCGTTGCCGATGTACATGCCCACGTGCGAAACCGGCGAATAGTAGAACACCAGGTCGCCGGGCTGCAGCGCGCTGCGCGGGACCGG
Organism: Amycolatopsis sp. NPDC054798; assembly: GCF_053611505.1. Taxonomy (NCBI): domain Bacteria; kingdom Bacillati; phylum Actinomycetota; class Actinomycetes; order Pseudonocardiales; family Pseudonocardiaceae; genus Amycolatopsis; species Amycolatopsis sp. NPDC054798. The sequence goes on from NZ_JBSHAM010000149.1 coordinate 255, forward strand.
CGTGCCGGTGGTGCTCTGCTCGCGGCTCGAACGCGGCAGCGAGATGCCGGCCTGCTTGTAGGCCCACTGCATCAGGCCCGAGCAGTCGTACGAACTCGGCCCGGTGGCGCCCCATTCGTAGGGCTTGCCCCGCTGGCTCAGCGCTGCCTGGACCGCTGCCGCGGCGGCCGGACCCGCGTTCGCGAGGTCCACCGAGACGTCGCCGCCGGTGTCCTTCTGCGCGTTCCGGTCCGAGGCGCTCAGCAGCGGCTGGGTTTTCTTCAGCTCGGCGACCTGGTCGTCGAGCGTCTTCTTCTTGGCGGTGATGTCCTCGGTCAGCTTCGCCGCCGCGTCGCGCGCCGCGGTGGCCCGCTGCGCGGCGTCGGAGGCCAGCTTCTCCGCGGACTTGGCCTGGTCGACCGCGCCCTGGAGCTTCTCGAGCGCGGCGGCCTTCTGCGAGGCGATCTGGTCCAGCGCCGACGAACGGTCGAGGAACTCCTGCGTCGACGTGCCCGCCAGCAGCGCGGACAGCTTGTTCATCTGGACGCCGGACAGGAACGACGCGTTCGCGAACTTGTCGACGTCGACCTTGTACTTCTTTTCGTTCTCGGCGGCCTGCGCGGCGAGGTTGTGGGCGTTGCCCACGTCTCCGTTGGCCTTGTCGAGGTCGCCCTGGCGGGCGGCGAGGTCGTCCTTCGCCTTGAGGAGGTCCTCGTTCGCCTTCTCCGCCTGCGCCGCGAGGTCGCGGTACTTGGCGAGAGCGTCCGAACCGGAGTCCGGCGGGGCCTGGAGGACGGGGAGGGGGGAAGCGGCTGCGGTGCCCGACGGCTGCGCCACGGTGACGATTGCGATCACCGAGGCGGCCGCGAGGGCGCCTGACACCACGCGCTTGACTGGATGCGACTGCACGGTCGCGCGGGTCTCCTTTGCTCATCGGGCCGCCGTGGCCGGAACCCCGGCGCGGAAGAGGTCGGGGGCCCTCTTCGCGCACGCTGTCCGTCCGCGTTCCGGCCGTCGTGTTCCACAACAGCTTTTCCGCGCACGGTGGTCGGTCCCGGTCCTGACTCCCCGACAAAGCCGAACCGGCGGCGATCCCGCGTCGCCGTCGTCCGACGGCTGCCTGGCGCGAGATCTCGGCCAGGTTACGAAAAGACCGTCGGCACGTCCACCGGGCCCCCCATAAAAACTCTCCGTAGTCCGGCGAAACACCATCGGACCAGCAAGGCAGTACTTTGTGACTTAGGTCATACGCTGCGGCTGCGCAAACGGCCCTCTCCGTTACTTACCGTTCACCGCACCGAGGCGACCGCTCGGCGAGTCAGTGTCACCCAGTGGTGTCAGGCCGACCTACTGTCAGTCTCCGGCACCAGGCGCAGCCGCGGCACCATCCCCGCCTCGGCGAGCGCGTCGACAGCTCGCCGTTCGTCCGCGTCCCAGACAAGGCCGACCGGCGGCCCGAGCAGCACGCTGACCACGCAATCGGCACACGCCGCCCCGCGCACCGCACACCGGTCGCAGTCGACGACGAACGTGTCGATGTCCTCGATCGCGACGTCCACCGCACCGGCGGGCCGCCGCTCTTCCTGGCGGGAGGCAACGGGTTTCGTCCGTTTCGCGCTTCGCGACGCCCCCGCGTGCCGCCGCACCGGGCGCACGCGACCGCGAGCTTCAGCGCACTCGCCTTCGCTGAGTGAAACCGCGGTATCAGCACGCTCGCCTCCGCCGGACGACGCCGCGGCACCAGCTCGCTCGCCCTCACCAGACCAAGCCGCAGCATCAACGCGCCCGACTCCATCAGGCCAAACCGCAGCACCAGCGCCCTCGCCTCCACCAGACCAGGCCGCGGCATCAGCCCTCTCCCCAGAACCGGCCGAAACCCCGCTTTCCCGGCGCGCCTCCAGATCCCGGTCCCGCACCTGCCCCGTGGCCGGACTCACCCCAGTGGCAAGACTCACCGCCGATTCCACCCCGCCAGGGTGACCGCCCCGGTCCGGCGGCCGAGACCGCTCAGCCGCGCCCTCGCCGACACCGTCCTGAATCCCCGGCCCCGGCTCGGCGCGATTTCCCCCTCCGACCCCCGCCGAATCCGCCAGCCCGCCGAAACCGGCCCCGAACCGCTCCTGCTTGTTCTCGCCCATTGCCGAGTCTCCGTTCCTCCGCGAGGCCCCGGACCGGTTCCGGGAATCGCCTCAGGGACAAACGGTAGGAAGCACCACCGACAATTTCCGGAGCCTCAGCCCCGGGCAAGCTCAGACTCGACCCAATCGGCTGACGAGCACCGCCGACGCCACCGGGTGCGCACCGCCCGCACGGACCGAGTCCGCCACCGCCCGGTCGGACGTCGCGACGACCATCGGACGGCCCTTCGGCTCGGCCGCGACCAGCGACCGGATCACGTCGTCGGCCAGCACGCCACGCTCGGAGAACAGCACTCGGACCCCGCGCGGCACCGCGGCGGGCACCGACAGCACACCAGCCCCGTCGAACACCACCGTGACCTCCGCCGACGTCCGGGCCGCCAGCGCCGAGAGCTGATGCACCAGCCGGTCCCGCTGATCGGCCAGCGCCAGCTCCGGATAACCCGTTTTGGTGACGTTGTAGCCGTCCACGATGAGATGGACGTTCGGCAGCGCCAGATGCCGGTCCAGCGCCGTGACGTCCTGGATCCGCCCGCCCGGGCCGAGCCCGGAACGCGCACCGCTCACCATGTCGGCGGGCCGCGCGCCGCGGTCGCCCAAAGCGAGTTCACGACGCAAGCCGTGCACGGCGCCGTCGATCGTGTCCACAAGCAACGCCAGCCGGACCTCGTCGGCCTCCCGGGCCTCGCGCGCCGACTGCCGGGCCATCTCCGCTTCCGCGACCGCCCGTTCCGCGCGAGCGCGTTCGGCGGCGACCCGGCGGCGTTCCCGGTCGAGCTGCACGTTCAGCATCTCGATCTCGCGTTCCCGCGTCGCTCCCCCGTCGGCCAGTTCGGTTCGCGCCGCCTCGGCCGCGTCCTTGGCCTGCCGCAGCAGCACGCCCTGCTCGCGCAGCCGGCGCAGCAGCTTCTCGACCTCGGCCTCGCGTTCGCCGCGCGCGCTCTCGACCGCCCCGCGCGCCTCTTCCAGCTCGACCCGCAGCTCGGCGATTTCGGCTTCCAGACGTTGATTCCGGGCCAGCGCCGCGTCCCGCTCAGCGCGCAGCGCGGTTTCCTCAGCGTTCTTCGCGACCAGCCGCACGCGTCCGGCCGCACCGGATTCGCCGAGCAGGACCGCGGCGGCAGCGGCCGCGACGGAATCCGCGACGTTCGGGTCCAGCGCGTCGGTCCGGTGCTCGCGCAGCCATTCCAGGACCGCGGTGCGGAATTGCGACGAATCCCCCAGCGCGGTCAGCAGCGCGGTGCCGCCGAGCTTCGCGCGTTTGGCCGGGGCGAACTTCGCGACCGGCCGAAGCTGCCTCGGCACGTCCGCGACCGGCAGTTTCGCGACCGCGGCCGCGGCCAGTTCGGCGATGCGCTCGCGCACCGCCTCCGGCAGGCTCGTCCACGTCGCCGGTTCCGGACACGTCCCCGGTTCGCCGGCCTCGACGTCCTGTCCCGCCCGCGCCGGAACCGCCGAGGGGCCGACGGCCTCCGCGGCTTCTTCCGGTTCGACGGGCTGAGGGTGCATTGGTCCAGGGTAGGCCCCGCCGCCGGATCCCGCGCCGCACCGGCCCGTTCCGCTGGTCACCATCGGGCCACAGGCGGCGCGCGCGAAGATTGTCGGTGGTCGGTCCTACTGTGCGCGATCATGGAGACCCGACCGACGCCGGACCAGGCTCAGCTGGCGTTCGACGAGCTCGGCACCCCGCTGCGGGACACCACGTTCGTCGTGTTCGACCTCGAGACCACCGGCACCAAGCCCGGGCCGGACGGAATCACCGAGATCGGCGCGGTCAAGGTCCGCGCCGGACAGGTGCTGGGCGAGTTCGCGACGCTGGTCAACCCGGGCACGCCGATCCCGCCGCAGATCGTCGAGCTGACCGGGATCACGCAGGCGATGGTCTACGACGCGCCGCGGATCGAGCGGGTCCTGCCCGCGTTCCTGGAGTTCATCGAGGGCACCGTGCTGGTCGCGCACAATTCCGGCTTCGACACCAGCTTCATGAAGGCGGCCTGCGAGGGGCACGGCTACGTCTGGCCGCGCTCCACCGTCATCTGCACGGTGAAGCTCGCGCGCCGCGTGATCCCGCGTGAAGAAGCGCGCAGCTACCGGCTGTCGTCGCTGTCCATGCTGCTCGGCGCGCGCACCCGGCCGACCCACCGTGCGCTCGATGACGCCCGCGCCACCACCGACGTCCTGCACGCGTTGCTGGAGCGCGTCGGCAATCTCGGCGTGCACACCGTCGAGGAGCTGATCGACTACCTCCCTCACGTCACGCCAGCCCAGCGGCGCAAGCGAAACCTCGCCGCCGACCTCCCGTCGAGGCCCGGCGTCTATCTTTTCAAGGGACCGCGCGACGAAGTGCTGTACGTCGGCACCGCGCGCGACCTGAGACGGCGCGTACGGACGTACTTCACCGGTTCTGAAAGCCGGGGCCGCATCCGGGAAATGGTCGCGCTGGCGGAGCGGGTGGACGCCATCGAGTGCGCGCACTCCCTCGAAGCCGAGATCCGCGAACTGCGTCTGATCGCCGCACACCGGCCGGCGTACAACCGGCGTTCGAAAAACCCGCACCACGCCTGGTGGATCAGCCTCACCGACGAGGCTTTCCCGCGGCTTTCCGTGGTCCGCCTGCCGCGCGCGGGGACGCTCGGGCCGTTCCGCAGCCAGGCCGACGCGCGCACCGCCGCCGAAACCCTCGCCGACGCCTCCGGTCTGCGCACCTGCACGCAACGCATCTCCGCGACCGCCGCGTCCGGCACGCCGTGTGTCCTGGCGGAACTCGGCCGCTGCGGAGCGCCGTGCGCGGGCAGGCAAACCGTCGACGACTACTCCCCCGCGGTAGAAGCCGCCCGCGGACTCATCGCCGGCCACGACGGGCGTCCGCTGCATCTGGCGGCGGCGCGGCTGGAGGAGCTGGCGGAGCGGAGGCACTACGAACAAGCCGCCCGCCACCGCGACGAATTGGCCGGGCTGGTCCGCGCCGTCGGCCGCGCGCACCGGCAGGCCGCGCTCGCGTCCGTCGCGGAACTCATCGCCGCGGCCCCGGACGGCAGCGGCGGCTGGGAACTGTCCGTCATCCGCTACGGCAGGCTCGCCTCCGCCGGGGTCGCCCGCCGCGGCGTCCCGCCGATGCCGGTGGTCGAATCCCTGGTCGCCGCAGGAGAAACGGTGCTGCCCGGCGACGGTCCGCTGCGCGGCGCTCCCGGCGAGGAGGTCGGAATCCTGCTGCGCTGGCTCGCCCGCCCCGGCACCCGCCTCGTCCGCACCACCCGGCCATGGGCCGAACCCGCCGCCGTCGCGGGCTGGCAATCCTGGCTCGCACGGGTCGCTGACGCCCGTTCCCTCGAACACGTCGCAGGCTGAGCCGCCCTGCTGCGGCGTTCCCGGCTACGATCGCGCTCGACGAGTTACCGCCAGCAAGTGGGAGGAACGCTGTGATCACGGCGATCGTGCTGATCAACGTAGAGGCCGAGGAAATCCCGCAGGCCGCGCAGGCGATCGCGGACCTCGACCAGGTGTCCGAGGTCTACTCGTGCGCCGGAGACGTCGACCTGATCGCCACCGTGCGCGTACAGGCCCACGAAGACCTCGCCGACCTCATCCCCGGCCGGATCGGCAAGGTCCGCGGCGTGCTCGACACCGTCACCCACATCGCGTTCCGGTCCTACTCGCGCGCCGACACCGATTCCGCGTTCGAGATCGGCGTCGAAGGAGCCTGACTCCACGGGAATTGTCGGACCCCGGAGCCCTTCTACCCGCGGCTGGAACTCCAGCCCACCGGCCAGCTTCACGAGGGCAAGATCGTCGCCCGCATCCGGCTCTGAACCCCGCCGGCCGCGCTACCGTAATAACCATGACGACCCCGAGACTGGTCGAAGTCACGGTCGACAATGTGGAAGACGCCTGCGATCTCAAAGTGGCGAAGCACCAGCGGGACTACGTAGCCTCGGTCGCCTGCTCGCTCGCCGAAGCCTACGTCCAGCACGACATCGCCTGGCCGAGGCTGATCTACACCGGAAAGAAACTCGTCGGCTTCGTCATGGCCGCCTTCGACCCGGACAACCCGACCGAGTACTACCGCAACTACCTCTGGCGGCTGAACATCGCCGCGAAACACCAGAAAAAGGGATACGGCCGGTTCGCGGTCGAGGCGGTGCTGGCCGAAGCGCGTCGCCGCGACGCCGAATCCGTGACGGTCAGCTGGATGCCGGGCAAGCACAGCCCCGGACCCTTCTACCAGCGGCTCGGCTTCGAGCCGACCGGCGAAATGGACGACGACGAGATCGTCGCCCGCATCCGCCTGTAGCAGCACAGCAAGAAGGCCCCTCCCTCGCGATGAGGAAGGGGCCTTCCGGCGTTGTACGGAACTTCAGGGGCTCAGTGCCCGGAACCGACCTCGGTCGACTCCTCGGACCCTTCGAGCTGCCCGTGACCGGTCCCGTGCCCGTTGCCGCGAGCGCGGTCGAGGGCCTTCGTCTCCTCCGCCGGGTCCGGCGTCCAGATCGAACCCGGGACGGCGTGGCCGGCGGTGCCGAGCTTGTTCATCTTCTTCGGCACCGACGCGCCCTGGTACTCGAGCGGGATCGCGTGGCCGTGGCTGTCCGTGCCGGCGAGCGGCTGGTGGATCTCGATGAACTCGCCGTGCGGCAGCCGCTTGATGATGCCGGTTTCGACGCCGTGCTCCAGCACTTCCCGGTCGGACCGCTGGAGGCCGAGGCAGATCCGGTAGGTGAAGAAGTACGCCAGCGGCGGCACGATCAGCACGCCGATGCGGCCTGCCCACGTCGTCGCGTTCAGCGAGATGTCGAACTGGTCGGCGATGATGTCGTTGAAGCCGGACAGCTCGAGCATCATGAAGAACCCGAGCGCCATCATGCCCAGCGAGGTGCGGACCGGTGCGTCGCGCGGCCGCTGGAGCAGGTTGTGGTGCGCGTTGTCCTTCGTCAGCTTGCGTTCCAGGAACGGATACGTCAGCAGGATCGCGAACAGCACCGGCATGCCGATCCCGCCGGCGAAGAACACCGCCGGGACCGTGTAATTGCCCAGGTACAGCTCCCAGGCCGGCCAGATCCGGAGGATGCCGTCCGCCCAGGCCATGTAGAAGTCGGGCTGGGACCCCGCGGACACCATCGACGGGTTGTACGGCCCGAAGTTCCACACCGGGTTGATCTGGAACAGGCCGGACATCAGCGCCAGCACGCCCACGACCAGGGTGAAGAACGCGCCGCCCTTGAGGGCGAAGTACGGCATGATCCGCACGCCGACGACGTTGGTCTCCTTGCGCCGCACGCCCGGGAACTGGGTGTGCTTCTGGTACCAGACCAGCGCCAGGTGCGCGCCGATCAGCGCCAGCATGATGCCCGGGATCAGCAGGATGTGCAGCGTGTAGAGCCGCGGGATGATCTGGTCGCCGGGGAACTCCCCGCCGAACAGCGCCCAGTGGATCCAGGTGCCGATCACCGGCACCGACAGCACGATGCCGGACAGGGTCGCGCGGATACCGGTGCCGGACAGCAGGTCGTCCGGGAGCGAGTAGCCGAAGAAGCCCTCGAACATGCCCAGGATGAGCAGCAGGCCGCCGATGACCCAGTTCGCCTCGCGCGGCTTGCGGAACGCGCCGGTGAAGAAGATCCGGAGCATGTGCACCATCATCGACGCGACGAAGATCAGCGCCGCCCAGTGGTGCAGCTGCCGCACGAACAGGCCGCCGCGGACGTCGAACGAGAGGTCCAGCGTCGTCTTGAACGCCTGGGACATCTGCATGCCCTGCATGTTCGTGAAGCTGCCGTGATAGGTGACCTCCTGCATGGAGGGGTCGAAGAACAGCGTCAGGTACACCCCGGACAGCAGGATGACGATGAAGCTGTACAGGGCGATCTCGCCCAGCAGGAAGGACCAGTGGGTCGGGAACACCTTGTTCATCTGGTGCCGAAGGCCCTTGGCCAGCTTGTACCGCTGGTCCGCGTTGTCCGCGGCCTCGCCCAGGTGCTTCTGGAGTGCGCTCGTGCCCTTGGTCGGCGTGGTGAGTGAACTCATGACTTACGCTCCCAGAAGGCCGGTCCGATGGCCTCGTTGAAGTCGCCCTTCGCGATCAAGTATCCCTCTTCGTCAACCGTGATCGGAAGCTGGGCCAGCGGACGCGTCGCCGGGCCGAAGATCGGCTTCGCGTAGTGCAGGGCGTCGAACTGCGACTGGTGGCACGGGCAGAGGATGCGGTTCGTGCGCTGCTCGTACAGGGAGGTCGGGCAGCCGACGTGGCTGCAGATCTTCGTGTACGCGTAGTAGTCGCCGAAGTTGTAGTCTTCCTGGCCCTTGCGCTTGACCACGCGCGCGGCGTCGGTCGGGCGCAGCCGGATGAGCATGACCGGGTTGTCGACCCGCATCAGCGCCGCGGCCAGCTTCTTCTCGTCGCCCTTCTCCGACTCGCGGTAGGGGAAGACCGTCTCCATCGCGCCCGCGTCGAGGTCCTCGGCCTTGACCAGCGCGACGCCTTCCTTGACGTCCGCTTCGAGGTTGCCGGTGTTGCGGCGCAGGTAGACCTTCTCGCCCGGGAAGTTCGGCAGCCAGCCGGTGTGCCAGAGGCCGTCCTTGTTCTCGGTGTCCTTCCACGGGTCCTTGATGAAGGACGCGATCGGGAGGGCCGCCACCGCGAGGCCGAGCGCGCCCGCGCCCGCGCCGGCGGTGCGCTTGATCAGCGACCGGCGGGCGATGCCGTTGCGGGTCCCGGCGTCGGCGAGGTGGGCCAGGATCGTGGCCCGGTCGACCTCCGCGGACGGGCCGTCGCTGCGCTGCTGCACCGCGACCTCGTGCGGGACGAACTTCTTGGTGTAGAGGATCACGCCGATGCCGAGCGCCAGCACCGCGAGGCCGAGCGTGACGCCGAGCGCCGGGGTGTAGAGGCTGTACGTCGCGTGCCCGCTCGGGTCGCTCGGGTCCTTGTACTCCCACCACTTCGGCCAGGCCATCACGACCACGAAGGCCAGGCCGGCGAGCGCGGACAGGGCGAACCAGAACGCGACGTGGCGCTGGGCGCGCCGCTCCGCGCGGGTGCCCTCGACCGGCCACGGCTCCGGGTATTCGACGATTTCCACGCCGTCCAGCTGACCGCCGAGCTTGAGCAGCTCGTCGCGGTCCATCTCAGCCAGCTCCGCCTCCGAGGGCGGCTTGGGCCCTTCGGCACTCATGCCTTCGATCCAATCCACAGCGTAATGCCGACGAGCGCGGCGATTCCGACGACGAAGGCGATGACGCCTTCGGAGGCGGGGCCGACCCCGCCGAGACCGTTGCCGCCCGGGTCGTTGTTGCCGTCGGACACCGACTTGACGTAGGCGATGATGTCCTTCTTCTCCTCCGCGCTGAGCTGGCGGTCGGAGAACTTCGGCATGTTCTGCGGCCCGGTGAGCATCGCGTCGTAGATCTGCTCCTCGGTGGCCGGGTCGAGCGGCGGCGCGTACTTGCCCGCCGACAGCGCGCCCCCGCGGCCGGTGAAGTTGTGGCACGAGGCGCAGTTGAGCCGGAACAGCTCGCCGCCGCGGGCCGGGTCGTTGCCGCGCAGCGCCTCGCCGCGCTCCTCCGGGCGCTGCGCGCCGCCGCCGTGCGCCTGCACGTAGGCGCCGACCGCGTCGATCTCGCTCGGGGTCAGCTTCGGCGGCTTGCGGGCGGCCTGCGCTTCCTGGCGCACCGCGGGCATCCGGCCGGAGGAAGTCTGGAAGTAGACGGCCGCGTCGCCGATGCCGATGAGGCTCGGACCGCGGTCCTTGACGCCCTCGAGGTTCGCGCCGTGGCATTCGATGCAGGTGTTGTTGTAGACCTGCTCGCCCTGGCGCAGCAGCGCCGGGTCGCCTTGCGCCTGCGCGGTCTGCGGTTCCGGGGCGAACACGGCGTACAGGGCGCCGGCCCCCACCAGGGCGACGCCGAGTGCGAGCACGCCCGCGAGGCGCCTGCGCATCTTCGAGCGCGCGCGGAACCGGCGCTCCGAGGATTTGGTGCTGGTGGTCATCTTGCGGCAACCCTTGCTGTCAGTTCAGGCCGTTTTGTGGTGGGCGGTGCGGAGATCAGGGAAGGATGTAGATCACCGCGAAGAGGCCGACCCACACGATGTCGACGAAGTGCCAGTAGTACGACACGACGATCGCCGAGGTGGCCTGCGCCGGAGTGAACTTGCTGAGCTTCGTGCGGATCAGCAGGAACACGAAGGCGATGAGCCCGCCGATCACGTGCAGGCCGTGGAAACCGGTCGCGAGGTAGAACACCGTGCCGAACGGGCCGGACGGGATCGTGAGGCCCTCGTCGATCAGGTTCAGGTACTCGTTGCCCTGCCCGGCGACGAAGATCGCGCCCATGATCAGCGTCACGATGTACCAGCGCCGCAGGCCGTAGACGTCGCCCCGCTCCGCGGCGAACACGCCGAACTGGCAGGTCAGCGACGACAGCACGAGGATCACCGTGAACGGGATCGCGTACGCGACGTTGAGGTGGAACTCCTCGCCGTGCAACGGCGGCGGCCAGGACGCCCCGGCCGGGTTCTGCGCCTTGACGGTGAAGAACATGGCGAACAGTCCGGCGAAGAACATCAGTTCGCTGGACAGCCACACGACGGTGCCGACACTGACCATGTTCGGCCGGTTCAGCGAGTGGACCCGCTGGCTGATGGTGGGAGCTGCCGTTGTCACGGATCGCATTATGTCCTCTCGCGACGGCACCCCGCCCGGCGGGTCTGCGGCGGGTCGTGGGAGCTTCGCGTCACACCCGCGCGCGAGAAGCGGGCCGGCGGCGGAAGGAGCTACTCGTGAGTTGGCTGAAGAAGCTCCGTGACCTGGTGAGAAAGCCGGAAAACGCGGTTCTCGACCCGGACGCGCCCGGTCTGCGGGTCGTCGTCTCGGCGTTCGATCCGGCCGTCGCGGATTCCGCGGTGCTCGCCGATTCACCCGGCTGGGCAAGCGAAGCGCCCGCGGTGCTGGTCCATCACCTCGTGCTTCCGGCGGACCGGATCGAGGAGGCGGCGGCGATTCTCGCGCAGGACGGCTACGACCTGCGCGAGCAAAGCCGCGACGGCGACCGGGTGCTCGCGCACGCCCGGCGGGTGCAGGTGCTGGACGCCCTGCACTGCGCCCAGGAACGGTCGCGGATGGCCGGTCTGGCGCAGCGGCTCGGCGGTGACGCTCCGGGCTGGGAGGCGCGGCAACCGGGTGACTCGCCCACCGCGTCCGCGTGAGATGCGTCTCGGCGGATACGATCGCGGCTGTTCCACCCGTGACGAGACGGAGGCGTGCTCAATGAGCGAGCAGTCCCAGCGGATCCTGGTGTTCAGCCACAAGGCCGAGGTCCGCGAGGCGATCATGAACGCCGTCGGCAGGCGCCCGGCGGCCGACCTCGGCCGCGTCGAGTGGGTCGAGGCGGCCGGCATCGCCGACGTGCTCGCCGAAATGGACGCGGGCTCGGTCGACCTCGCGATCCTCGACGGCGAGGCGCAGCCGACCGGCGGCATCGGCCTGACCCGCCAGCTCAAGCACGAGATCGACGACTGCCCGCCGATCGTGGTGGCCGTCCGCCGCCGCGACGACCGATGGCTCGCCACCTGGGCGCTGGCCGACGCCGTGCTGGTGCACCCCCTCGACCCGCTGACCGCGGCGGAAACCGTCGCCGGCGTGCTGCGCGCCGGGCGGGTCCCCGCCGTCAACGGCGGCTGAGCCCGGTGGGCTCCACCCCGCAGCAGACCTGGCCCGCGCTGCTCACCCGGCTGATCGCCGGCGAGGACCTGTCCGCGGAGGACACGGCGTGGGCGATGGACCAGATCATGTCCGGCAGCGCCGGACAGGCGCAGATCGGCGGCTTCGCGGTCGCGCTGCGCGCCAAGGGCGAAACGCCCGCGGAGATCTCCGGCATGGCCGACGCGATGCTGGCGCACGCCCGGCGGATCACGCTGAGCCGTCCCGCGGTGGACATCGTCGGCACCGGCGGCGACCGGTCGAACTCGGTGAACATCTCCACGATGGCGACGATCGTCACGGCGGCGGCGGGCGCGCCGGTGGCCAAGCACGGCAACCGGAGCGCGTCGTCGAAGTCCGGCGCGGCCGACGTGCTGGAAACCCTCGGCGTGAAGATCGACCTGCCGCCGGAGGCGGTGCTCGCCTCGCTCGAGGAGATCGGCATCGGGTTCTGCTTCGCCCCGGCGTTCCACCCGGCGTTCCGGCACACCGGTCCGCCGCGGCGCGAACTGGGCGTGCCGACCACGTTCAACCTGCTGGGCCCGCTGACCAACCCGGCGCAGCCGCAAAGCGCGCTGATCGGCTGCGCCTACGCCGACAAAACCCGTGCACTGGCGGAGATTTTCGCCGCGCGCGGGATGTCGGTGCTGGTAGCCCGCGGCGACGACGGGCTGGACGAGATCACCACCACCACGACGACGTCGGTGCTGGTGGTCTCCGGCGGAACGGTGACCGAACGCACCCTCGACCCGCTGTCGCTCGACATCCCCCGCGCGACAGCGGAGGACCTGCGCGGCGGCGACGCCGCGGCGAACGCGGAGGTCGTCCGCGAACTGGTCAGCGGCAAGACCGGTCCGGTGCGCGACGCGGTGGTGCTCAACGCCGCCGCCGCGCTGGCCGCTTTCGCGGGCTTCTCTGATTCGCTCGAGGACGATCTGGCCGCCGGGCTGGACCGAGCACGCCAGGCCATCGACAGCGGTGCGGCAGCGGCGCTGCTGGACCGCTGGATCGCGTTCTCCTCGGCCGAGCGCTGACCTTCTCACCCGCCTTGAGCCCCCGTTGGGTGCACCCATGCACATCCAACGGGGTTTCTAGGTTGAGTGCGGTCCGTGCGTGTTTGGGTTCTTTTAGGGAAATATATAGCACAAAGTTCGCTTGAGGGGGCGAATGGGATGCACCCACCC
>NZ_JBSHAM010000149.1:13257-13560 GCF_053611505.1 Amycolatopsis sp. NPDC054798
CTCCTTGAGGGAATCTAATTCCCTCAAGGAGCCCTTCACGGACCTCTGCGGAGCCAGCCACGCATCGCACCGTGCCCGGTGCACCGCACCACGGGCACTGCGAGCGACCCAATGTGGCATTGGGTGCGTCAGACGCACCGAGCGCCACATTGGGTGCATCCCACGCATTCAGTGAGGTTTCTCAGGAGCCGTCGAGCGTAACTCCGCGGCGGGGGCTCGGAGCGTCGTCCGGGCTCGTGGCGAGTCGCGTGGCTGAGAGGTCCGTGAGGGCCACCTTGAGGGAATCTGATTCCCTCAAGGTGG
>NZ_JBSHAM010000150.1:0-13556 GCF_053611505.1 Amycolatopsis sp. NPDC054798
TGTCAAGGCAGGAAAGATGCCTTGACAAGCACCCCCGCGCCGCGTTTTTGGCTTCGTATCGGGGTGCGGGGGAGTGTGGCTGCCTTGGTGGGTTGGGGAGCGCGGGTGCGGTTGGGCAGGTGGGCGCGGGGCTCTTGTCTGGTGGAGAGTTAGGGAGCGCGGCTGCGGTTGGGGTGGTGGGGCGCGGGGTTTGGGTGGTTAGTGGGGTGGGTTCGCTGGTGGCGGGTGGGTGACAGGTGAGGGCTAGCGGCCCCAATGTGGCATTGGGTGCGTGGGACGCACCGAACGCCACATTGGGTGCATCGGCGGCGGTGCGGGGGCGGGCCGTGAAGGGCTCCTTGAGGGAATTTAGGTCCGTGAAGGGGCCCCTCACGGCCGCCGGATGGACGTGAGGGGAACCCGAGGGAATCAGAGTCCCTCAGGGTTCCCCTCACGGAAAGACGGAACCGAAGAGCCTTACGGCAGAACCAATCCGTAGGCGCTCAGTGCGGCGGGAACCGGCTGGAAGAAGGTTTCTCCGCCGGAGTTGCAGTCTCCGCTGCCGCCGGAGGTGAGGCCCAGTGCGGTGGCTCCGTCGAAGAGCGAGCCGCCGCTGTCGCCGGGTTCGGCGCAGACCGTGGTGTCGATCAGGCCGCTCACGCTGCCTTCCTGGTAGTTCACCGTGGCGTCCAGCGCGGTGACCTGGCCGTCGTGCACGCCGGTGGTCGAGCCGCTGCGGGTGACGGTTTCGCCGACTGTCGCGTCGCCGGCGGCGGTGATCTGCTGGCCGGTGTTCACGGCGCTCGGGGCGTCGACGCCGGCGTCGTAGGTGGCGTACGAATAGTCAGTGCCGGGGAAGTTCGCGCCGGACGTGCTGGCGATGTGCTGCGAGTTGCCCTGGTCTGCCCACCAGTCGTTGGTCGCCACGCCGCAGTGCCCGGCGGTCAGGATCGCTGCCTGGCCGCTCGAGGTGTGCACGTTGAAGCCCAGCGAGCAGCGCAGGCCCTGGCCCCAGATCGCGTCGCCGCCGCTGATCAGCGGGCGCAGTTTGCCTTTCGTCTGGGCGAAACGGGCCTTGTCGCCGAAGCGGTGCACGGCGTTGGTCACCTGGGAGAGCTTCGCTCCGGTGACCGTCGAATCGGCGGTGACGAGCACCTGGCCGGTTCGCGGGTCGACGCGCCACGCGGTGCCGGGGACGCTGGCCGAGCGGGCCAGGTCCGCGGTGACGGCTTTCAGTTGCGAGGCACGGTATTTCACGAACTTCGGCGTCGCGCCCGCCGCGCGGACCTGGTCGGCGGCGGCCTGGTCGGTGACGGTGACCGTCAGGCTGGAACTGTGCTGGTCGTAGTACGAGCCTACGGTGCGGTCGCCGAGCGACTTCGCGATGCTGGCGGACATGGCGGTCGCGGCTCTCGCGTTCAGCGGCGCCGTCGAGGGCTGGGCGGCCGCGGCGCCCGAGGCGGCGAAAACTGATCCAGCGGCCAGAACCGCCGCGGCGAAGGCGATACCGCCGCGTCCGCCGAGTCTTTGACTGAGTGCTGGGATCATGCACATCTCCGTTTCTTGCGAATAGGACGATGGCGCACCGCGGTCAGCTAAAGCGGGCGCAATTCGCAGTTTAGGGATCCTTGGCAATCGCTTATACCCACGAAAGTCGCGAATCCGGTTCGGCTTTGCTGTTCAGTGGTGCGCGCCGTCCGCTGAACGGAAGTGCGTTCTTCCCCGCATCCTCTCCATTAGCGGCTCGTTGAACAGCGAAGACGCCGAACCGGAACGACATATTCCGCGTTCGGTTCATCCCGGTAATCGAGGTTCGTGCCGTCGCGCACGGTTCGGCGTCCGCGGCGTATCCCTCCTTTCGACGGTGTTCGCGCTCCGGCGGCCCTGGGACTCTGTGGTTTCCGTCGCGGGCCCGGCGCCCGCGAAGTCCCGGCCGTATCCCCGGCCGAACTCCACTCCCGCGATTGGCGGGAATGGCTGCTATGGAAGGGAAAGCGATGCGGAAAATCATGCTGACGGTGATGGGCGCGGCAGCCCTGCTGTTCGGGGTCGCCGCACCGGCGGTCGCGGCGCAGCCGGCCATCATCGGAGGCGGCGACGCCACCGAAACCTACTCGTTCATGGTGTCCCTGGACAACGGCTGCGGCGGAAGCCTCGTCGCACCGCAGTGGATCATCACCGCGCACCACTGCGGATACGCCTCGCAGGCGCGGATCGGCTCCACTGACATCAACTCCGGCGAAGTCGGCCAGATCGACAACGTGACCACCAACCCGGGCACCGACCTCACCATGATGCACCTGAGCCAGCCCGCCCAGTCCGCGCCGGTCGCGATGGCGCAGAGCAACCCGTCGCCGGGAACGGGCGCGCGGCTGCTCGGCTGGGGCTGCACGAGCTGGCCGAACTGCCAGACGCCGCAAACCCTGCAGCAGATCGACCTTCAGGTCCTCGACAGCAGCGCGTGCGCGGAAGGCGGCGGCGGGTCCGGCGACGTCTGCATCTCCGGCGACTACTCGCATTCCGCGTGCCACGGCGATTCGGGCGGCCCCGCGATCGTCGGCACCACCGGGAGCTGGACGCTGGTAGGCGAAACCCACGGCCCCGGCGACAACGGCGGCGAATGCGCCACCAGCACCCTCTACACCGGCATCGCCCAGTACTCGTCCTGGATCCAGCAGCAGATCGGAAGCTGACCCCGACCCGGAAAACCTCGTGCGGAGAGGAAAAACCATGACCCTGCAACGCTTTGGCCGGATGGCCGCCTGCGCGGCCGCCGCGCTGGTGCTGCCGCTGACCGGCGCCGGGGCGGCGACCGCCGCGCCGCTGGACGCGGTGGAGCTGTACTACGACGCCAGCGGCCTGCCCGACTACCAGGCCGAGGCCACCCAGGCCGCGGCGAACTGGAACAACTCGGTGCACAACGTCCACCTCAACAGCGGCGGCGCCGCGACCATCGTCATGCACGAGACCACCGGCGGCGGTTCCTACACCCAGACCGACGGGCACGGCACCGGCGACATCTACATCGACACCCAGCAGGTCGCCGAAGGCAACGACCCGACCCGGATCATCGCCCACGAGATCGGCCACAACCTCGGCCTTCCCGACCACTACGAGGGACCCTGCTCGGAGCTGATGTCCGGGCACGGCCCGGGAATCACGTGCAAGAACGCGATGCCCGACGCCCAGGAATCCGCACAGGTGGAGGCGAACTTCGCCAACGGGTTCGTGACCGTCCGCCTGCCGGACAAGCACATCTACCGCTGATCCGCCGGAGTTCGCCGGAAGCGCACGGCTTCCGGCGGACTCCGCCGCGGCTCAGGCCCGGGCGACCTCGACGTCGTCCAGGACCCCCAGCGCGTCCGGCACGAGGACCGCGACGGAGTGATAAGCACTGACCAAATAGGACGAAACAGCGCGGTCGTTGATGCCCATGAACCGCACGTTCAATCCCGGCTGGTATTCGTCGGCGAGGGATTTCGGCCGCAATCCGATGACGCCCGCGTCGTCCTCCCCGGTGCGCATTGCGAGCACTGACGTGGTGCCCGCTTCGCTGACCGGGATTTTGTCGCACGGCAGGATCGGCACCCCGCGCCACGCGGTGACGCGTTTCCCGTCCACCACGACCGGCTCCGGATAAACCCCGGCCCTCGTGCATTCGCGCCCGATCGCCGCGATCGCCCGCGGATGCGCGAGGAACAAGCGCGTTTTGCGCCGGCGGCAGAGCAGTTCGTCCAGATCGCCCGGCGTCGGCGGACCGGTGCGGGTGGTGATCCGGCATTTGAGGTCGGCATTGTGCAGCAGCCCGAAATCCGGGTTGTTGAGCAGTTCGTGTTCCTGCCGTTCCCGCAGCGCCTCGACAGTGAGCCGCAATTGCTGTTCGAGCTGGTTCATCGGGTCGTTGTACAGGTCGGCGACCCGGTTGTGCACCCGCAGGACCGTCTGCGCCACGGCGAGGTCGTACTCGCGCGGCGAGGGTTCGTAGTCGACGTAGGTGCCGGAGAGGACCGGTTCGCCGTCGTGGCCGGCGGACAGGTCGATGTTCGCTTCCCCCTTGCGGTTCTGCGGTTTCCGCGGCCGGGACGCGGCCCGCGCCACGTGCGCGCGCAGCGAATCGAGCCTGCCGTTGAGCCGGGCGTACGACCCGGCGGGCAGCGCCAGCGCGACCACCCTGGTGGCGGCGCGCGCGGTGAAACCCCAGGTGGCGTCGTCCCCGGCGAGGAGTTCGCCGCCGAAATGGTCGCCGTCGGTGCTGGTGCCCAGAAGGGTTTCCGCGCCGTACTGCCCCTCGCCGTGCCGGGTGACCTTGCCGTGCACCACGAGCACGAGCTGGTTCAGCGGTTCCCCGGCGGTGACGAGCGTGCTGCCCGCCTCGTACTCGCGCTGTTCGAACGCGTCGGCCAGCGCGCCGAGCGCGGTTTCGTCGCCGAAGCCGTGCAGCAGCTCGATTTCGCCGAGCTCGGCGGGGACGACCCGCACCTGCGCTCCGGTCTGGAAGAAGCTCAGCTTGCCGTCGCCGACGGTGTAGGTGAGCCGCCGGTTGACCCGGTAGCTGCCGCCGGGCACCTCGACCCACGGCAGCTGCGACAGCAGCCACCGCGGGGTGATCGAGCGCATCTGCGGCCGCGATTTGGTGGTCGTGGCGAGGGTGCGGGCCGCCTTGACGCCGAGGGAAAGCTGCTGCTCCTGCTGTTCCGTGACGGGCACCGGGCTCAGCCCTCCCGGCCGATTTCGGCGGCTTCCAGCACGGCGAGCGCGTCGGGCACGAGGACGGCGGCGGAATAGTAGGCCGAGACCAGGTAGGACAGGATGGCCTGCTCGCTGATGCCCATGAACCGCACGTTGAGGCCCGGCTGGTACTCGTCCGGCAGCCCGGTCTGGTGCAGCCCGACCACGCCCTGGGCCTGCTCGCCGGTCCGCATCAGCAGCACCGAGCTGGTTTGGGTCTCGGTGACCGGGATCTTGTTGCACGGCAGGATCGGCACGCCGCGCCACGAGGGCACCTGGTGGCCGCCGAGGTCGGCCGAGCCGGGGTAGATCCCCGCCTTGCTGCATTCCCGCCCGAACGCGGCGATCGTCTTCGGATGCGCCAGGAAGAACCCGGGGTCTTTCCAGACCAGCGAGAGCAGCTCGTCGAAGTCGTCCGGTGTCGGCGGGCCGGTGCGGGTGGGCACCCGCTGGTCGAATTCGGCGTTGTGCAGCAGGCCGAAATCGGGGTTGTTGACCAGTTCGTGCTCTTGCCGTTCCCGCAGCGCCTCGACGGTGAGCCGCAACTGCTGCTCGGTCTGGTTCATCGGTTCGCTGTAGAGGTCGGCGACCCGGCTGTGGACCCGCAGCACGGTCTGCGCCACGCTCAGCTCGTATTCGCGCGGGGAGGTGTCGTAGTCGACGAAGGTGCCCGGCAGCTGGGGTTCGCCGTCGTGCCCGGCGGAAAGGGCGATCTCGGCTTCGCCGTGTTCGTTGCGGGCCGCGGAACCGCCCTCGACGAAGGCGTCGAGGTGCGCGCGCAGCGTTTCCGAGCGGTTCAGCACGCCTTCGAATTCCTGGCGCGACAACGACAGCACGGTCACCGCGGTGACCGCCTTCGTGGTGAACTCCCAGATCCCGTCCGAGCTGGTGAGCACGTTCTCGCCGAAGTAGTCGCCGTCCACGAGCGTGCCGAGCACGGTCTGGTCGCCGTAGGCTCCGACGCCCGCCTTCGTGATCTTGCCGTGCGCGACGAGGAACACCTGGTCGGCGCGGCTGCCGAATTCGGCCAGCACGTCGCCCGGCTGGTACTCGCGCTGTTCGAACCGGCCGGCGAGCTCGTTCAGCGCGGCCTCGTCGTCGAATCCGCGCAGCGGCGCGAGCTCGCCGAGTTCGGCCGGGATGACCCGGACCTCGGAGCCGCTGGTCGCGAACGTGACCCGGCCGTCGCCGACGGTGTAGGACAGCCGCCGGTTGACGCGGTACGTGCCCGCGGACACCTCGACCCACGGCAGCACCTTCAGCAGCCACCGCGAGCTGATGCTCTGCATCTGCGGCACGGACTTCGTGGTCGTGGCCAGCTGCCGCGCCGCTGCGCGGCCTAGGCTCAAGGGTTCGGAGTCTTCCACGTCCGCGGAGTCGACCGGATCGGTGACAGTCACAGCGAAACCACCTTGTCTGGGTAGCGAAAGCCTGGGATCAGGGTTGTGGGGTCAGGATCGGTAGCGAGGGTTCGTGGCGTGCCATTCGAAGCCGCCGCCCATCCAGTCGCGGACGCCGGCGAGGAAGCGCTGCAGCTCCGGCGACGGGATCCCGAGCAGGGCCCGGTGCCCCTCCTCGAACTCGTGCACGATCCGGTTGTGCAGCGCGACCGTGGTCTCGACCGCCTCGGAGACCGGGCAGCCCCGGTCGGCGGCGATCTGGAGCACCATGTTGCAGACCGGGTTCTCGTCGGCCGCGTCCTTGGCCACCGAATGGAGGTCGTTGACCAGCACCGTGGCGGTTCCCGCGCGCATCATCGCCTCCCGCACGCGCGGGTCGTAGTAGAACGGCGCGGGCAGTTCGTACCCGCCGACGGCGTCGATGAGGGTCATCGAGGTGTAGAAACTGTCGTGCTGGCGGGCGGCCAGGTACTCCCAGGCCGGGGGATAGCGGCCGGTGTGGCGCCACGCGGCGTAGGCGCCCCAGCTGACGAACATCGCGAAGGTCGAGTAGCACACCCTCTGGACCAGCACCGGCGAACCGTGCCTGCCGAGGTGGTCGACCGCCGAGCGGAACCCGACCCGGATCGGGTCGGCCCGCAGCGCCTCCTCCAGCGGCTCGGAGAACTCGCCGGCGGGAGCGACCGGGTCCATCGCGGCCATCACCAGCGCCAGCCGCGGCGGGAGTTCGGTCGGCGACGCGCCGAGGGCGCTGTCGTCGGCGTAATAGTCGTCGGCCGCCCACCACACCGCGTTGAGCTGCGCGGCGATCAGCAGCCGGTCGGGGTCGGAGGAGTCCGGGTGGGCGAGCATCACGAGCCTGCCGAATCCGGCCTGTGCGATCTGGTCCAGCCCTTCGCCTTCGAACCCGCAATCCCGCGCCCACGCGACGAGCCTCCGGTCCACCTCCTCGGCGAGCGTGTCGTCCTCCCGCCGCACGGCCGGGCAGTACAGCGGCGATGCGCTGCCGTCGCCCCATTCCCGCTCCGCGTATGCCGGATCCTGCCCGCCCGGCGGCGCGAACTGCGCCGCGATCCGCGCCGCCGACGTCCCCAGCCCGACCGGGCCGGTCCACGGCGAGGACGGGCCCGCGAGGTCCGGGCGGACCGCTGCGATTCCGGACATGTCGGCCCGCCCGGTCAGACGCGGTCGGCGGCGATGAGCAGGTAGTGGAAGCTGCCCTCGCGATAGGCGGTCAGGAACGGCCCTTCGATGCCGGTCGCGACGGACGACTGCTCGCGCAGCTCCCAGTACGGGATCGTCGCCTCGGTCAGGTCCACCACGTTGATCGGGACGAATCCGTTGGCGGTCAACGCTTTGAAATAGTCGCCGCGGGAATGGATATTGCAGATGTAATGCTGGTCGATCTGGCTCACCGCGCGCGAACGCCCGCCGGTCAGGTCGTTGTAGCAGCCGGTGATCGTGACGAATCGGCCGCCCGGCGCGAGCTGCCGCGCGTGTTCGGCGAACAGCTCGTGCAGATCGACGTACATCGTGCTTTCGTTGTTCCAGATCCCGGCGAAATCGCCGCTTTCGAATCCGGTTTCCAGCATGTTCCGGAGATGGAATCGCACCGCGCCGTCGATTCCGCGCAACCGGGCCTGTTCGTTGGCGAATTCGACCTGCTGCTCGGAAATGGAGATCCCGTCCACCCGGCAGCCGAACCGCTGATGCGCCTGCACGCTCGTGCCGCCGCGGCCGCAGCCGGCGTCGAGCAGCCGGTCGGCGGGCTCGATGTCGCCGAGGTGCTGCAACAGGAACTGCGACTGCGCGGTCTCCAGCCGGTGCATCTCGGCGATGATCGCCTTGTCCCGCGCTTCTCCCTGTCCGGTCAGGACGGACGGATCGTAGTCGCCGATGCCGTAATGGTGGTGGTAAAGCCCGTCGACGTCGCCGAGGCGCAGATTGACCGGATCCTTTTCGGCGTTCCAGTAGTCGGCGACCGACTGCTGATACGCGGTGCGGGCAACCGGACGGGCAACAGACGTCATCATGTACTCCCTTTTCGGAAACGCGATTTCCGATCGGCGCGCGGTGAACTGTGCCGGTGCGCGCCCGGGCTGGGCGAATCGCTCGGCTTTTCTCCCTCTGCGCACGAGGCTAGCGAGGATTCTTTTCCGCGGACAAGACGATTCGCGGGAATTCACTCGCGGGCTGGCGGGAGCCGTCCGGCGTGCCTCTTCTGGCCTAGGAGGGCACTCTTGCGGGGTGTTCGGCCGCCGGTCGCCGGGGCACGATCGATGCTCCCGCGGACACGGGCGGATGACGGCGGGCAACAGCCTGTGGGCGATCCTGGCAGACGGGTGACGCCCGATGAGCCGAAACGGTTCCAGAGGGTGGAACTCCGGCCGGTCCCGGGCCGTAAGGGAGGCGCCGGGACCGGCTCGGACGTCACGCGGTCCGCGAAGTCAGCTGGAGCAGGACGACACCTCCGACGATCAGCGCGAGCGCGAGGATTCGCGGAGGGCTCACCGGTTCGCGGAGCCAGAAGATCCCGACGACAGCCGTGCCGACCGCGCCGATCCCGACGAACACCGCGTACGCCGTCCCGACCGGAACGTGCTTCATGCCGAGGTTCAGCACGTACAGCACGAGGACGGTGAGCGCGCCGCAGACGAGCGACGGGACAAGTTTGGTGAAGCCGTCGGTGAGGCGGATGCTGTGCGCCCAGGCGATTTCGAGCAGTCCGGCCGCGATGACGGCGATCCAGCCCATCGTCATGCCTCGCCGAGCGCGAGCCGCACGTCGGACGGCAGGGCCAGTTCCTGCGCGGCGACCAGATCGGCGACGTGGCCGGGATCGCTCGTGCCGGGGATGACGGCGACGTTGGGCGCGAGGTCCAGGAGCCAGGCGAGGGCGAGCGTCGCCGCCGAAACGCCAAGCCGCTCGGCGTGTTCGGCCACTGGGGACGCTGATCCGGCGAGTGCTCCGTTGCCGAGCGGGCGGAACGCCAGATACGGGATCCCGGCGGCGGTGGTGGCGTCCAGGACATCCCGGCCGCCGGCGTGCCCGACGTGGTACTCGTTCTCGACGGACGCGATGGGGGTGACCGCACGCGCCTGGTCCAGCAATTCGACGGTGACGTTCGAAACGCCGACGTGTTCGAGCAATCCTTCGTCGCGCAATTCGGCCAGTGCGCCGACGGTGTCCGCCCAAGGCACGGTGCTGTCGGGCATGAACCTGGCGTGTACCAACGGAAGCCGCTCGACGCCGAGCTGCGCGAGATTGTCCCGGACCGCTGCCTTGACCGCCTCCGGCGCGGCGTCGGCGACGAACCCGCCGTCCGGGCTGCGGCGCGCGCCGACCTTGGTCGCGATGAGCAGATCGTCCGGGTAGGGCCGGAGCGCCTCGGCGAGCAGGCGGTTCGCGACCTCGGGCCCGTAGTAGCCGGACGTGTCGATCAGCCGGACGCCCGCGTCGACGGCCGCGCGGACGGCTGCCTTGGCGCGCTCCGGATCGGCTGGCCCGCCCATCGCTTTCGGCCCGGCGAGCTGCATGGTCCCGTAGCCGATCCGGCCCACGGTGCGGCCGGCGAGCGGGAACGAGTGCATGGTGTACCCCCATTCGTCATGTGGACACTATGTCCACTTATGACTGTACTCGATCCGGACACGATGTCCAGATACAGTGACGGGGTGAACAGCAAGCCAGTCACGGAGCGGGCGGACGCCGCGGCGAACCGGCAGCGGATCCTCGCCGCGGCCGAGGACCTGTTCGCCACGCGAGGCCCGGACATCACCATGGGAGACCTGGCCGCGGCGGCGGGCGTCGGCCGCGGGACGCTGTACCGGCGCTACGACAGCGTCGCCGCGGTGGCGGTCGCGCTGCTGGACGAGCACGAACGCCGGTTGCAGGAAGCGATGCTGTCCGGGCCGCCGCCGCTCGGGCCGGGCGCCGCGCCGAGGGAGCGGCTGGTGGCGTTTTACGACGCGATGATCGATTTGCTGGAGCGGCATCTGCCGCTGGCGCTGGGCGCGGAGACCGGGGCCCGGCGGTATCAGACCGGGGCGTACGGGTTCTGGCGGGTTTTCGTGGCGGCGCAGGTTCGCGAGGCGGGATTGCGGGACGACGCGCTGCCGGACGTGCTGCTGGCTCCGCTGGCACCCGATCTGTACCAGAACCAGCGGCATGAGCGCGGGTTGTCGGTGGCGGCGGTGAAGAAGGCGTTGCACCGGCTGGCTTGGGCGCTGCCGGAGAAGGACGGCTGAGCGTGCGGGGGTGATCGGCGGTGCGCTGACGCGAATGGGCAGATCGCTATGCGCACGCGTGGCGATCGTCCGAATGCGGAGCGGGTTCGCCGGACATCTCGACACGAAGCGCTGCCCCCTGTCCGCAGAACGAGTTCGCCCCGCCCGAAACCGGCGGTGGCGGAGTAAATTCGCCGGATGAGCGGTGGTGCGCCGATGCGGATCGGCTGGCTCTGCCTCACGGCGGTCAGCGGGGGAATTCTCGGGTTCGGGATCGTGGTCCTCGTCGCGCCGCCCGCCGGGGACGCGTTGCTCTACCGCGCGGACGCGCTTGCCACGGCCGGGCTCGGGCTGTTCGGCGGGCTGATCGCGGTGGTCCCGTTCCGCGCGGGGGAGCGGTGGGCGTGGTTCGCGCTGTGGTTCTACCCGGTGTTCTGGCTGGCGCATCTGGTGTTCCGGCTGCCTCCGGGAACGGACCACGTGCATCCGGTGGTATTCGCGGTGCTGTCGCTCGCGGGCCTGCTGGTGCCGGTGCGGTCGTTCTTCCGGGCTCCGGCCGAGGGGCTGCACGCTCGCCGGTAATCCGCGATCGGCACACGGCTGTGCGGCCGCCGTGCCATCATTCCCGACGTGCCCACGAAAAAGCCCGTTGTGGCAAGGGATTCCGCACCGAGTACGGCTCCGGTGAGCGGTCGGGCGGTCGCGCTGCGTGCCGGGTGGTGCTGGCTCGCGGTGATGGTGCTCGGCGCGGTGGCGGCGGTGGGGTTCGTGAGCGCCAGTTCGGTGGCGTCCGCTGCGGGCTTGCTCGTCGGGCTCCTGCTCGCCGCTCTGGCGACGTCGGCGGTGTTCATGTTCTCCGGACGCGGCTGGTTCCTTGTCAGCGGCTTTCTGCTGACGGCGTTCTACCTGGTCTGCGTCGGGATGACGGCGGTCGGCTACGTCGCCGCGCACGGCGATCGGTATCGCGCGATCGCCGTGTCGTCCGAATGCCATCGAGTCAAGGGCGACCCTGCCTGCACCGCGCGGGTCGACCGGCCGGACGGCACGCTGCTGGTCGAGGACCTGCCGGTGACTTCGCGGATGAAAGCCGGCGAAACCGTCGTAGTCGTCGAGGACCGGGCAGGCATCGTCGCAGTGCATCGCGCGGACGCGCTGGATCCGGAGGCATTGCCGGTTGACCTGGCGTTGCTGGCGGCTTCGGCAGCGCTGCTCGCCGGAGTGTTCGGGTGGAGCGCGTGGCTCGGGCACCGGTGGCCGCTGCGACGCTGACTTCGCGGTCATGTCTGCTCGTTCGTCTCTGGCACGCGCGCGACGCCCTGGTCATGCTCCAGTCGGAACCGTTCGACGCGGGAGGACGCCTTCATGACCCTGCAGCCTGAACGCGGCGCGGACGTGCCGCTGCCCGACCTGTGCGTGCACGAGCTGTTCGCCCGGTACGCCGCCGCGGCGCCGGAGGCCACGGCTGTGCTGTACGGCGACGAACGGCTCGACTACGGCGAACTGGACCGGCGCGCCAACCAGTTCGCGCATCTGTTGCGCGCACAGGGAATCGGTCCGGAGAAGCCGGTCGCGCTGTGCCTGGAGCGCGGGACGACGCTGCTGGTGGCGATGCTCGGAATTCTCAAGGCGGGCGGCTATTACGTCCCGCTCGACCCGGGTTACCCGCCCGAGCGGCTCGCGTTCATGCTCGGCGACTCCGGCGCGGCGGTCGCGGTGGTCGAACGGGCGCTGGCGGACCGGGTCCAGGCCGCGCCGACGGTCGTGCTCGCCGACGAGGCCGACCTGAGCGGGTGGCCGGACACGCCGCCGGTCGCGAACGTGGCGCCGGACAACCTGATCTACCAGATGTACACCTCCGGTTCCACCGGCCTGCCGAAGGGCGTGCAGGTGACCCACCGCGGGGTGGTCCGGCTGGTGCACGGCTCCGGATTCGCCGATTTCGGGGCGGGAGAAGTGTTCCTGCTCCTCACGTCGTTGTGCTTCGACGTCTCGACTTTCGAATTGTGGGGCGCGCTCGCCACTGGCGCGGCGCTGGCGGTGCTGCCGCCGGGAGTGCCCACCGCGGCGTCCGTCGAGGAGGCGGTGCGCCGGTTCGGGGTGACCACGGTGTGGCTCAGCTCCGGGCTGTTCGGGCACGTGGTCGACGACCGGGTCACCGCGCTCGCCGGGGTGCGGCACGTCATCGCGGGCGGCGACGTCGTCCCGCCGGTGCAGGCGCGGCGGGTGATCGAAGAACTCGGGGCCGAGATGAGCAACGGCTACGGCCCGACTGAGTGCACTACTTTCGCGTGTGTGCACCGGGGGATGACGGTGGCTGACACCGCCGGGCCGATCCCCATCGGCAAGCCGATCGCGAATACGCACGCGTACGTCGCCGATGCCGACGGCGTGCCGGTCGCGCCGGGTGAGCGTGGCGAGCTGTTGCTAGGCGGTCCCGGTGTCGCGCGCGGCTATTTCCGCCGTCCCGCGCTGACCGCGGAACGGTTCGTTCCCGACCCGGCGGGCGGCGGCGGACGTCTCTACCGCACCGGCGACGAGGTCGCGCTCCGGCCGGACGGGGTGTTCGCCTTCTTCGGACGGCTCGACCAGCAGGTCAAGATCCGCGGCTTCCGGGTGGAGCCGGGCGAGGTGGAAGCGGCGCTCACGGCGCATCCGCTCGTGCGGTCGGCCGTGGTGGTGCCGTACGAACGCGACGGCGACCGGGTGCTCGCGGCGCACGTGGTGGCCGCCGGTTCGCGGCCTGACGCGGGGGAGCTGCGGGAGTTCCTGCTCGCCCGGGTGCCCGCGCATCTGGTGCCGTCGCTGTGGTCCTGGCTCGGCGAACTGCCGATCACCCCCAACGGCAAGGTGGATCGCGCGGCGTTGCCGGAGCCGGAGGAAGCGGGGTCGACGGAGGAGTACGTCGCGCCGCGGACCCCGGTCGAGGAGGCCGTCGCCGAGGTGTGGCGGGAATTGCTGGACCTCGAACGCGTCGGCGTGCACGACGACTTCTTCGCCGACCTGGGCGGGCATTCGCTGCTGGCGACCCGGGTGGTGGCGTTGCTGGGCGAGCGGTTCCCGGTGGAGCTGCCGGTGAGTGCCGTCTTCGAGGCGTCGACGGTGGAACTGCTGGCGGCCGAGGTGCATCGGGCGGTGGCCGAGCATGTGGCCGCACTGTCCGATGTGGACGTCGAGCACGCGCTGAGCTGAGGAACGGGCCGGGTCCGGAGGAGTTCTCCGGACC
>NZ_JBSHAM010000151.1:0-13536 GCF_053611505.1 Amycolatopsis sp. NPDC054798
GACAAGCACCCCCGAACCGTCAGCACAATCAGCTTCGGGGTGCCCCCAACTCACCCGGGGCGCAATGTCGCCGCCAGGCGACGAGCCCGCCCCTACCCCACCACCGCACCCGTCTTCGGGTCCAGCTTCACCGCCTTCGCCCCCGGACGCGAAAAGTCGAACATCCCGGCCAACGACCCCGCCATCACGTCGAACGACCCGCCGCCAATCCGCCCCAAATGCCAGTTGTCCTCGATAAACCGCAACACCGAAGTCTGATCAGTCACCGCATGATCGACATAATTCACCCGACTGTACGGCGAAATCACCAGCAACGGCAACCTGGGCCCATACCCGCACCGATCCGCGAACCCGCCCAGCTTCACCGGCTTCGCCGTACACACCGCCGCATCCTGCCCCGAATCATGCGACCCATTCAGAATCCTCGGCGCAACATGGTCATACCACCCGTCCGAATCGTCATAAGCCAACAGAATCGCCGTATTCTTCCACTCCGGCGAAGCCTGGATCCGATTGACCTCATCCACCACAAACGCCTGCTCGTCCAGCGGATCCGAATAACCAGCGTGCCCGTCCTGATACTCCGGAGCCTTCAGAAAACTCACCGCAGGCATCACCCCCGCGGCAAGAGCGTCATTGAAGTCCCGAACGTCATACTGATGATTAGCCTGATCCCGCTGCCCCACCGCACGCAACGACGACGGCGGCACATGCTTCCGATTAGCAGTAGACTGGTAATACTGGAACGGCTCGTGATGCGGACTGTAGTCAACAGAAGCCTGCCCGCCCACATTCGCATGCTTAGTCCCGCAAACGGCATACCCGTTCGCCTCGCCAGTAGGCCGGAACCCGCCCTGGAACCACCCCCAGGTCACCCCGCGAGCATTCAGCAAATCCCCGACATTCCGCCCCTGAAACGCCCCAAGATTGTCCTTCGCCGTATGATTCTTGTCCGAACAGTCGTCAAACGCCGGATCCGGATCAGTAATCATCGTCCCAACCCCGCGCGAATCCGGCGAAGCCGCAGTACGAGGATCGACCTTCGGCTCGCCGGTAACTGAATCAACCGGCTGCAACCCGTGCGTCTGCCCCGAAACCAGGTTGATCGCCCCCGGACTGGACGGTCCGAACACCGTATTGAACGAATTATCGCTCAACGCATAACGCTGAGCATAATTCCACATCGCCGTAACAGTATTCCCGTCGAAGTAATTCATCACCAGCCCGGGCTCGCCGAACAACACCGGCTGCCCCGTGCACTTGTCCTTCTCGGTGTACTCGACGAACTTGTCCATCCGGCCGCCGTTGAACGCGGCCTGTTCCTTCTTGTAGTCGTGCGCCTGATCGCAAGTAAGCGCCTGATCCGGGCTCAACCGCTTCGGGTTGTACGCGTTCGGGTTGTGCTGCAACAACTCCGGAGTAAGGCCGTTGACCTTCGGAGTACCGGCCGCCGCATGGAACGGTGTGCCGTTTTCGTTGGTGGCGTTGGGATAAGTGCCGAAGTAGTGGTCGAAGGAGATGTTCTCGCCGAAGATCACCACGACGTGCTTGATCGGCGTCGCCGTCGTGAAGGTCTCGGCAGCGATCGCGTTTACCGGTGCCGAGGTCGACGCCGAACTGCTCGCGCACGCCGCTGCCAGCGCCGCAGTCGCCGCCAGCGCGGCTGCCGTAGTGGCCCGCCTCCTGGTCCGCTTCACTCCCGAACTCCTTCCGCTCAGCCCAGCACTGCCCGTCCGTAGTGGTCGGCCGGGTCCGTCACGCCCGGGAACAGGTGGAAGTACCCGCCCCCGAACGGCGAGACGTAGTCGGTGAGCGGCTCTCCGGCGAGCCGCTTCTGCACGGCCTCGAACTGCTGCTCGAGATCGCGCTGGTAACAGGTGAAGACGAGGCCCATGTCGAGGTTGCCGTTGGCGTCCACGCCTCGGTCGTAGTTCACCGCGCGGCGCAGGATGCGCTGCCCGCCGGTCTGCGGAGTACGCGGGTTCGCGAGCCGGATGTGGCTGGTCAGCGGGATGACCGTGCCGATCGGATCCTCGGCGTAGCGCGGCACGTCCTGCTCGTCCGCGCCGTCGAGCGGCGCGCCGGTGTCCCGGCGGCGGCCGATCATGTTCTCCTGCTCGGACAGCGACACCCGGTCCCAGAACTCGACCAGCATCCGGATCAGCCGGATCACCTGGTAGCTGCCGCCGTCGTCGGTCCACACCAGACTGTCCGCTTCGGACGGTCCGGGATTCGCGGTGCCGTCCTTGAAGCCGAGCAGGTTCCGCGGCGTCCCGGCCGGTCGCGGCGGCGAACTGAACCCGTCGATCTTCCAGCGCAGCTGCATCCCGCCCCGGGTCGCGCGGGCGATGTCGCGCACCGCGTGCAGCACGGTGTCCGGTTCGGCAGCGTTGAGCACGAGGCTCAGATCTCCGTGGCACCACTGCGGATCAAGCGCGTCGTCCGGGAACGTCGGCATCTGCTTGAGCTTCGGCGGCTTGCGCGCGGCGAGCCCGTACCGGTCGTCGAACAGCGAAGCACCGGCTCCGACGAGGACCGACAACTGTCCTTTCGGGACTTCTGGACCGAGGACCCCGGAATCCGCGGGCGGTCCGGTGATCCCGACCGACGCGGGCGCGCCGCCGCTGGTCAGGAACCGCGCTCGGGCGGTGAGTTCCTTGAGCAGAGCGGTGAGTTCGCTGCGGTTCTCCGCGACGACGTCGAACGCGGCGACAACCGAATGTCGTGCCGGTTCCGCCAGCACGGCTGTCTGCCGAGGACTGTGGAACGGCACCGCTCCCCCGGCCGCCGCCGCGCTTCCCGACAGCCCGGCCAAGCCCGCGCCTGCCCCGGCGGCCGCCGCTCCGCGCAGGAACGCGCGCCGCCCCAGTGTCACGACGTTCTCCTCGGCTCAGCGATCGCCGCGACCGGGGCCAGGCGTTCGGTCAGCTCGGCGACGTCGGCGTTGATCCGCTGCCGCTGCTTCCGGTCGAGGGCGGACAGCGGTTTGCCCACGACCGCTTGGAGATCGCGATCGGTGCGCGCGATCCACGCGTCGAGGTCCTTCAGCCCCGGAAACCGGGTGGTCAGCAGCGGGCGCAGGACGTCGAGTACCGCGCGGGTGCCGACGAGATTCGCCCGTGCGGTCGCGAGGTTGGAGCCGCTGCCGTAGTCGGTGCGGCCGGTCAGCTCGAACTGCAGCGTGTTCTCCATGATCTCGTGCGCGCGCAGGCCGAGGTCGTTCTGGTCGATCTGCGCGTCGGCGAACGACGCGCGCAGTTTCTGCACCGCTTGGTCGAGCTGATCGGCGATCGGGCTGAGCGCGGGCATGGCTTCGTTGTGCCACAAGCCGTTCTCAAGCCGGTGGAACCCGGTGAAGCCCGGATCCGAGGCCCCTTCCGGCAGCCCGGCGGTGGTGCCGTTGATCGTCCCGTCCGAATCGCCGAAGGCGTTGTAGGCGGCGCCGAGCCGTTCGTAGGTGAGATGTGCGGTGAGCCAAGCCTGTTGCGCCGCACCACGATTCCCCGAACGGACGGCTTGCGCCAGCGCGGCGGTCTGGCCGACGAGCGTGCCGAGTCCTTCGGCGACGTAGGCGTGGTACTGCTTGAGCGGCCCGAGCAGATCGGCGTTGGTCACCGGAACCACCGCCGGCCCCGGCCGGTCCGCGCCGCCGGTGACCTGCACGGTCGGCCCGACGAACGGCGTGCCGTCCTCGGGCGCGCACCGCAGGGCGTACGCGCCGTTGCCGAAGTTCACCGGCAATGCGCGCGTCGTCCCCGGGCCGACGCCTTCCAGCTCCCCGAAGACCGTGCCGGTGGCCGGGTCGACGAGGTCGATTTCCATCGTGACGGCGGCGTCGTTGCGGATCTGGAGGGTCTGCGGCCCGGCCGGCGGCGCGGTCCAGCCGTCGCCGCAGGCCGAGCGCGAAACCTGGACCGGACCGGCCTGGGCGGGCGAGCCGGAGCAGCCGGCGAGCACCGCGGTCCCGACGAGGACCGCTGCCGTGCCGGCCGCGCCGAACCCGCCCGCCCAGCGCCGCACGTCAACTCCCCTCAGGTGAACTTCTGGCGGACACTTTCACCGATCCGCCGACCGCTGACAAGAGGGTCGTGCCGTTATGCCCGGTTCCGGGCCCAAGATCAACCGATCAGCCCTTCGCGGGCTCGGTGAAGGGCTGGCGGTCCGGCTGGAACACCTGGCCGTCGGCGGGCACCTTCAGGTCGATCAGGTACGCGGCGGTCGCGTCGTCCACGCCGCGCGCTTTGCCGAGGATGCAATGGCCGAACGCGTCGACCGACAGCAGCCGGGAGTTGCCCAGCTCCTCGGCCATCCGCTGGCCGAAGCGGTACCGGGTGGCCGGGTCGTAGAAGTTGCTGACCACCAGCACCGGCGTCGCGGTGTTCGCGCGCCACGGCCCGCGGAACGGGTCGGACGTCTTCGCGGCGGGCCACACCGGGCACGCGGCGATGTCGGAGAACACCTGGTAGCGGCCGAACGTCGGCGATTCCCGGTCCGCCTTGCCCGCGATCCCCGGCACCTGCTCCTGCCGGATCCGCATCGGCTTGTCCGCGCAGTTCACCGCGAAGTACGAGTCGTCGCCGGTGTACGGGCTGTCCGGGGCGAGGTCGAGCAGACCGCCGCGTCCCGCGGAGAGGGTTCCCTTCCGCGCGGCCTGCGCCTGCAGCGACGGGTGCAGCACCGAGTACGCCTGCTGCAAACCTTGGGCCAGCTCGCCGAAGGAGGCCGGCGAATACAGCGCACTCGACACCGCGCCGGTCAGCCCGCCGAGGTCGAGCTTCGAGCCGTCGGGCAGCGTGATCGGGTCCGTGCGCACGTGCTCGCGCAACTCGTCGAACTTGGCTCGCGGATCGCCGGCGCTGAACGCGCACTTGTCGCCGGCCTGGGCGCAACGCTTGAGGAAGCCGTCCAGCGCGATCTCGAAGCCCTGCGCCCGCGCCAGGTCGTAGGTGACGCCGTCGTTGGTACGCAGCTGCGGGTCGACGTTCCCGTCGATCACGATCGCGCGCGTCTGCTTCGGGAACATCGCGGCGTACGTGGACCCGACGAGGGTGCCGTAGGAGAAGCCGGTGTAGGTCAGCTGCTTGTCGCCGACCGCCGCGCGCAGCTGGTCGAGGTCCCGCACGACGTCGCGGGTGGACATGTGGTCGAGCAGCGCGCCGGCGTTGCGGCGGCAGAACTGGCCGTAATCGCGGTACGCGGCGAGCGTGCCGGAGATTTCCTGGCGCGACAACGGAACCGGCAGCAGCTGCGCCTGGACGTCCGCAGCGTCCTCAGCGGTGGTGAAGCAGCGCAGCGGGTTGCTGGCTCCGACGCCGCGCGGATCGAACCCGACGAGGTCGAACCGGTCCATCACCTGCGGACGGAAGTAGCGGTCGCCCGCGATCGGCATCCGCAGCCCGGACCCGCCCGGACCGCCCGGGTTGAGGAACAACGACCCGATCCGCTGCCCGGGAACCTTCGCGGCGCGTTTCATCAGCGCGATGTCGATGCTGCCGAGCGACGCGTCGTCGTGGTCGATCGGCACGCGGTACAACGAGCAGCTGTACAGCTTCAGCTGATCGGCAGGGACGCCGCGCAGCTGTTCCTTGGTGCAGTCCTCCCACCGGACCGGCGCGGTGCGCGCGATCTCCGCGGGTTTGGCCGGCTGCGCTGCCGGGATGGCGGGTGCCGCGACGGCAGTGCCCGCCAGCCCGGTCAGCGCGGTCGCGATCGCCGCGACCAATGCTCCGGTTCGTGCTCTTTTCGCTCCGCGCACGTGGAATCTCCCCTGGTTGCGCACCCGTCTGATTACGGGGCGTCACCGAGACTGGCATAATCCGGCCAAGCCGGGCACCGGCCAAAAGGAGGAACTGCGGGTTCGGGCGGGCGACAGCGAGCGGTCCGGATCAGGGGCGGTCTTCGACGACGGGCTGGGCCGGCGAGAGGCACGGGTCGAGACGGCCGGACAAGACGGGAAGTGTCGGGGGCGACGCACTCCAGGAGTTCGAGCAGGTCGGCTCCTCGCGCCGATCGGCCGGGGCTTCCGCCAGGTCGAAAGCCCTTGGTACTTCTCCATTCGGCGCCCTGCGGAGCCTTGCCGGTCAGCAGCGGGTCAGCACGAACACCGGCAGCTCCCGCCCCGCCGCCTCCCGTTCCATCTCGTACCCCGGCCAGAACGCGAGCAGTTCCGCCCACATCCGGTCGTACTCCGCGCCCTCCAGTTCCCGCGCCTTGACCTCGATCTCGCGGCCGCGCAGCGCGACCGTCGCGGTCGGGTTCTCCCGGAGGTTGTGGGTCCACGCCGGGTTCTTCGGGCGGCCCCAGTTGGAGCCGGTGAGCACGAACTCGCTGCCGTGCGGGTAGTACAGCAAGTTCGTGCTCCTCGGCAGGCCGCTGCGGCGTCCGGTGGTGGTGAGCCGCAGCGAAGGCAGCCCGGCCAGGCCCACCAGGCTGATCCGGCCGCCGAACCAGCGGTGCAGCTGCCGGTCGGTGGCGATGATGGCGCGTGAGGCGCCCATCAGCCGGGGCTGGGTGCCGAGCTTGCGGGCGAGTGCCGCGAGAGGGTTACGCACGCACTGATCTTGCCAAACTCACCCCGAACCGCTGCTGTGAGTCTGTCCACCATCGCTCCAGCGCGAACCCGGCGGCGTTCAGCTCCGCCTCGACGCCCTCGGGCCGGAACTTCGCCGACACCTCGGTGCGGATGTGCTCGCCCTCGGCGAACGGCACGATCAGGTCCGCGCCGGGGATGCGCACCTCCGTCCGGCGCCGGGCGCGCAGCCGCATTTCGATCCACTCGTGTCCGGCGTCCCAGTGGGCGACGTGGTCGAACTCTTCCGGGTCGAAGTCCGCGCCCAGTTCGCTGTTGATCACCCGCAGCACGTTGCGGTTGAAGGCCGCGGTGACGCCTGCCGCGTCGTCGTAGGCCCGCTCCAGCGTCTCCTGGTCTTTCACCAGGTCGGTGCCGAGCAGCAGCCACTCCCCTTCGCCGAGCACGTCCCGCACCGAGTGCAGGAACTCGGCGCGTTCGCCGGGCAGGAAGTTGCCGATCGTGCCGCCGAGGAAGGCCACGACCCGCGGCGCGGTGCCGGGCAGCAGCTGCAGGTGCTGGGTGAAATCGCCGACCACCCCGCGCACCTCGAGCTTCGGGTAGTCCGCCGTGATCGCCGCGGCGGCCTCGGCGAGCGCGGATTCCGACACGTCCATCGGCACGAACGCCTCCAGCGTGCCGTGCGCGGTGAGCGCGTCCAGCAGAAGCCGGGTCTTTTCGCTCGACCCGGACCCCAGTTCGACGAGCGTGTGCGCGCCGGTGCGTTCGGCGATCTCGCCCGACCGGTCCGCGAGCACCTCGCGTTCGCTGCGGGTCGGGTAGTACTCCGGCAGCGCGGTGATCTTCTCGAACAGCTTGCTGCCTTCGGCGTCGTAGAACCACTTGGGCGGCAACCACTTCTGGTCGGCCGTGAGCCCCTCGCGCACGTCCGCGCGCAGTTCGGCGGTCACGTCGCGGCGATGGCTCTCCAGGTCCGCTTCGGTCATCGGGCGGTGCTCCGTTCCAGGGTCAGGGGAAGGACGTCGACGCCGGCCGCGGTGGCGCGCACGGCGTGGTGGTCGGGCACGGCGGTCCAGGCCGGGTCCGGATCGCACGGCTCGGACGCCAGCACCACGCCGGTTTCGGTGCGGCGCACCGACAACGAATGCGTCCAGGCGGTGCCGACGAGCAGTTCGCCGTCGGTGAGCAGAAAGTTCAGCCGGGAGCCCGGAGCGACCGCCTCGACCTCGCGCACGAGAGCGGTCACCGCTTCGAGCGGCTCCTCCCCCGCGCGCAGCCGGGCGCGCAGCAACGCCCACAGCAGTGCGGAATCCGTCGGCGCTTCGAGGGTGAACAGCTCCGTGACGTCCAGCTGCCCGGCGAGCCCGCGCATCGAACCGGGCCAGCCGCGCACCACGCCGTTGTGGCTGAACAGCCAGCGATCCTCCGTGAACGGCGCGGCGGCCGCTTCGGTGACCGGCATTCCGGTGGTGCCGTTGCGCACCGCCGCGACGAACGCCGTGGTGCGCACCGACGCGGCCAGCGCGGGCAGCGTCTGATCGGTCCACAGCGGTTCGCGGCGGCGGTACCGCTGCGGCGGGGCGCCCGGTTCCGGATACCAGCCCAGGCCGAACCCGTCGGCGTTCACCGAACCGCCGCCGCGCATGTCGAGCGGCGCGTACGACTGCACGAGCAGCGCGTGCGGCGCGGCGAACATCAGCTCCGCCGGGGACACCGGCGCGCCGAGATAGGCGAGATGACGGCACATCGGGCTAGCCTGCCTCGCCCGGGCGCGGATCGCGCGCGCACCGGAAGCCGGAGAAGATCTGCCGCCGGATCGGGTAGTCCCAGTTGCGGAACGTGCCCCGGATCGCCGCCGCGTCGGTGCCGAAAGACCCGCCGCGCAGGATCTTGTAGTCCGGGCCGAAGAACACCTCCGAGTACTCCCGGTACGGGAACGCGGAGAAGCCCGGGTAGCCGTGGAAATCGGTGCTCGTCCACTCCCAGACGTCGCCGATCAGCTGGTGCACGCCCAGCGGCGACGCACCGGCCGGATACGCGCCGGCCTCGGCCGGGCGCAGGTGGCGCTGCCCGAGGTTGGCGTGCTCGGCCGTCGGTTCCTCGTCGCCCCACGGGAAACGCCGCGAACGCCCGCTCGCCGGGTCGTGCCGGGCGGCCTTCTCCCACTCCGCCTCGGTGGGCAGCCGCTTGCCCGCCCAGTGCGCGTACGCGTCGGCCTCGTAGTACGAAACGTGCACGACCGGCTCGTTCTCCGGGACGCGCTCGCGCACGCCGAAGCGGGTGCGCCACCAGCCGTCCGGTTCGCGGCGCCAGAACCGGGGCGCGGTGATGTCGTGCTCTTGGCGGTACGTCCAGCCGGGCTCGCTCCAGAACCGCCGGTCGTGATAGCCGCCGGATTCCAGGAATTCGACGTACGCCCCGCAGGTGACCGGGGTGGTGTCGAGAACGAAGGCGGGCACGTCGACCTCGTGCGCCGGGCGTTCGTTGTCCAGCGCCCACGGTTCGGCGGTGGTGCCCATGGTGAAGCGGCCGCCGGGCACGAGCACCTCGGCGGGCAGCTTGCGGCCGGGCGGTCGCGGCGGCTCCGGGGCGTGCAGCACCGGTTCGCCCTTGCGCAGCTGGTGGGTGGCCAGCATGGTCTCGTCGTGCTGCTGCTCGTGCTGGGTGATCATGCCGAAGGCGAACGCGCTCTCGGTGAGCCGCCGTCCTTCCAGCGGCGCGGTTTCCAAGACGTCGAACGCCTTCTCGCGAACTTCCTTCACGTAAGCGCGGGCCTCGGCCGGGCTCAGCAGCGGCAGCGCCGGACGGTCCGCGCGGGCGTGCTGGAAGGCGTCGTAGAGGTCGTCGATGTCCGGCCGCAGCGGATCCCGGCCGCCGACGTCGCGGACCAGCCACAGCTCTTCCTGGCTTCCGATGTGCGCGAGGTCCCACACCAGCGGCGACATCAGTTTCGAATGCTGCCGCACGAGGTCTTCGTCGTCGACCGCGTCGGTGAGGGCCACGCTGCGCTCGCGCGCCCGGGTGAGGGCGGCGGCCGCGTGCGCCCGCAGGTCCTGCGGGCTCAGCTCCAGCAACGGGTTCTGTTCGGGGATGGTGCTCATGGCTCCTGACTCCTCGAGTCCGGTTCGCCGGGCGCCCGGCCCGGCAGTGCTCTCGATCCTGCTCATCGGCTCTGGCGCGGCACTCCGGCGGCGCGGGCGCGCAGCCCGGCCGCGAGCCCGTCGACAGTGCCGTCGGGAAGCCCGGTGGCCGGCAGCTCGGCGACGCCCAGCTCCACCAGTTCCCTGGCGACCGACGCCAGTTCCGCGTCCGCCATCCCGCACCGGGCGGCGTCGGCCCACCGGCCCGCCGCCGGCGCGCACACCTCGCGCACCTTGTCCACTGTGGACTGATTCGCCAGCAGCGCCGTGACCAGCGCCACCGGCGGCAGCCATTCCCCCGGCGGCTGCCCGTCGAGGTACCTCAGCTCGAGGTAGCCCTGCGGCCGCACCGGGGTGAACATCGTGGTGAGGTGGTAGTCGAGGTCCGCGGCCGTCGGACGGCGCAGCACGGTGGCCGAGCCCCGGCCGCTGATCCACTCGGCGAAGGTCAGCCCCTCCGGCGCGTCCCACGGCCGTTCGCCGCGCGGGAACACCATCAGCGGCGTGTCCATCATCCGGCGGGCCCATTCCCGCGCCGGGTCCGTGCCCGGCTCGGGCGACTGGGTGCGGACCGGCTCGGTTTCCATCACCGCGAGCCAGCGGGCCGACGCGAACCCGGTGTCGGCTCCCGCGTGGACCCGGGAGTTCGCGAACAGCGCCAGCAGCGGCGGCCCCATCGCGTGCGCGGCCGCCCAGCGCGCGGCGACCTCGTGGGCTTCGCCCGCGTCCACGCAGATCTGCAGGCCCGCGGTACTGCACATCATGGTGATGCCGCCCGCCCCGATCGGGGCGAACCGGCGTTCCATGGCGGCGTAGCGAGGGGTGCGCAGAATGCGCCGGGGCGGCCGGTGCTCGTCGATGCCCGCGGAGCCGAGTTCGAGGCCGTGGCGGGCGAGAAGACCGGTGAGATGAGCGAGATCGGCCTCCACAGCCGCGTGCAGGGCACGCAGCGAGGCCTGCGGCGGAGCGGAAAGCTCCACCTGGCACCCGGGTTCCAGGCTCACCGGCGCACCGGCCGGGAGCGGGATCGCGGGGCTGTCGGGGCGCAGCGTCCGCGGGGTGTGCGGGCCGAGCGCCGTGGCGAGGACATCGGGGTCGAGGGGGCGGACCGGGTCGCCGGCGTGGTGCACGGTGAACTCCAGTTCCACCCCGAGCAGTCTCGGCGGGCCGTGCTTGAAACACACCGACGCGACGTACCGCTCCCCTTCCGCGCGGTCGGCAAGCACCCGCGCGGTCCGGTTCGCCGCACTCCCGGATCTGTCCGGAAAATCGTGCACTGCAGTCATCTGTCGCCGTCCACATCGGGAGGTCCGCGTGGCCGGACCTCGTCGCTTCGCGACGCTACACGCGGGGTCCGACAAAAACAGGGCCGCGAAGCGTCGGCGGCGATCGATAAGGAACCCGTAATCCATGTTGACCTGGGAGTTCACCGCACAGATCACACTCGCGCGCACTGCTCCATCCGGGGCGCCCCGGCTCACGGCAGGGCGGGTTCGGTGCCCAGCCCCAATTCGGCCGCGGCCTCCTGCACCGCGGCGACCACCAGATGCAGTGCCGGGCGCCGGATCTCGGTGCGGCGGTAGGCGATCGACACCGTCCGCAGCAGCGGCGGGGCGAGCGCGACGACGTCGATCCCCGGCGGGCGCAGCAGCCGCAGGCCGAGATCGGACACCAGGGTGACGCCGAGCCCGGCGCCCACCATCGCCATGGCGGTCGACTGCTCCTCGACCTCGTGATTGATTTTCGGCTGGAAACCGTGCCGCTGGCAGGCAATCCGGATCGCGCGGCCGAAATGGGACTTAGGACTCGCGAGGATCCACGGGTGCTCCGCCAGCGCGTCGAGCGGCGCCGTGGCGGACGGCAGCGCGCCCGCCGGGACCGCCGCGTGCAGCCGCTCGACCGCCACGACCGCGCGCTCCAGCCCGTCGCTCCACTCCATCGGGGCATCGGAGTAGTCGATCACGAAGGACAGGTCCAGCGTGCCGTCCCGCACCGCGTCCGCCGTCGCCTCCGGGGCCAGTTCCTTCGTCCGCACCTGGATTCCCGGGTAGTCCGCGGCCAGCGCGGTGAGCGCGGTCGGCAGCAGACCGGACGCGACCGACGCCCAGACCCCCGCGGTGAGCCGCGCGGACATCGAGCCCTGCGCCTCCTCCAGCGCGAGCGTCGCGCGCTCCACCGACCCCAGGATCTCCTCGGCGTGCTCGGTGAGCAGAATGCCGAGTTCGGTCAGCTGGACCCGGCGGCCGAGCCGTTCGAACAGCTTCGCGCCGACGTCGCGTTCCAGCTGCGCGAGTTGCTGGGATACCGCCGAAGCGGTGTAATGCAACGCCGCCGCGGCAGCGGTGACCGTGCCCCTGCGGTGCAGTTCGCGGAGCATCCTCAAGCGGTGCAACGAAAGCTCCATGTACGAACCCTAAACAACTTCGTCCAGATTCGGTAAATAGACGCGCGCCCCGAAGTGGCAGCACCCTCGGAAGCAGGCGGCGAACGGCGCCGCCAAGGACTCGAGGAGGTGAGTGGCTCGATGGACCCGCGGATCGCCGAACCGCTGATGAAGCTCACGTGGACCGACCCGGTCACGGGTGCGCACGGCTACCTGGTCGTGCACAGCCTGGTCTCCGGCGTCGCCACGGGCGGCACGCGGATGCGCGCCGGCTGCACCGTCGACGAGGTGGCCGACCTCGCGCGCGGCATGGCGAACAAGACGGCCGCGTTCAACCTCCCGGTCGGCGGCGCGAAGGGCGGCATCGACTTCGACCCGAAGGACCCGCGCGCCACCGGCGTCCTCACCCGGTTCTGCGAGTTCTTGCGCCCGTGGCTGGACGCCAGCTGGGTGACCGCCGAGGACCTCGGCGTGCCGCAGCACCTCATCGACGAGGTTTTCGCGAACCTGGGACTGGAGCAGTCGTACCACGCCGCGATCCGCCGCTCGGCCGATCCGGCGCGCACGCTGCGCCGCGTCCAGGCCGGGCTCAACGCTCCCGTCCCGGGCGGGCAGCTGCTCGGCGACGTGATCGGCGGGTACGGCGTGGCGCAGGCCTGTCTCGGCGCGGCGAACACCTGGGGTTGGGAAGTTCCGGAGACGACGGTCGCGATCCAGGGCATCGGCACGATGGGCGGCGGCGCGGCCTGGTACCTGCACGAGGCGGGGATGAAGGTCGTCGCGGTCGCGGACGCTGCGGGCACGCTGTACGACCCCGAGGGGCTCGATGTCCCTGCGCTGCTTGACTTGCGCGACCGGTTCGGCGAGGTCGACCGGACCCGGCTCCCGGAAGGCGTTCAGTCGCTGCCGCGCGAGGCCGTGGTGTCCGCCGACGCGGATATCTTCGTGCCCGCGGCGATTTCTTACGCATTGCGCGTGGACAACGAAAATCTGGTGAAGGCCAAGGTCGTCGTGGAAGCGGCCAACGCGGCTACGACGCCCGAGGCCGAGGCGGCACTGTCGGCTCGCGGGGTCGCGGTGATCCCGGACTTCATCGCCAACGCCGGGGCGGCGGCCTGGGCTTGGTGGCTGCTGCTGGGCGAGGTCGGGGCGGACCCGGCCGATTCGTTCCTGCGGCTGCGCACCGAAATGCAGGCGAAGGTC
Organism: Amycolatopsis sp. NPDC054798; assembly: GCF_053611505.1. Taxonomy (NCBI): domain Bacteria; kingdom Bacillati; phylum Actinomycetota; class Actinomycetes; order Pseudonocardiales; family Pseudonocardiaceae; genus Amycolatopsis; species Amycolatopsis sp. NPDC054798. The sequence goes on from NZ_JBSHAM010000151.1 coordinate 13,256, forward strand.
GCGCTGGTGCTCGCCGAATGGCACCTGGACCGGGTCCCGCCGCGAGTGACCGCGCTGCAGCAGGCCGAGGCGACCCGGGCGGCCCGCACCGCCGAATCGCTCAGCCCGCGAGGGGCTCCCGCGCTCATGATTCCGTGAAGAAGATTCCGTGAAAAAAGGAGCCGGGCGGGCCTTCCTCGCCCGCCCGGCTCCGTCCAATCGGGTGGTTCTCAGCCCCTGAGGATGCGAGAGTCCGTGAAGGACTCCTTGAGGGAATCAGATTCCTTCAAGGAGTCCTTCAC
>NZ_JBSHAM010000152.1:0-13405 GCF_053611505.1 Amycolatopsis sp. NPDC054798
GTGCTGGTGGGGTACGTGCAGGATGGCGGAGGCTCTCGTTGGGGCGTGTGCGGTTTATACCCTAAATCGCCACTCACGAGAAGGTGACGCGCTGCATTGTCGCCAGCCAGGCCGGAAGCCCGCCCGGCGAAAACCCCGCGACGATCCGGCTGTCCCTGAGGTTTTCGATCCGCCAGCCCGCCTCGGGCCGGAACGCCGCCTCGAGTTCGGCTCGGGTCACCGGGTGCGGTCCGGAGCCCGCTCCGGCGTCCCGGAAGCACAGGACGTGCAGCCTCGCGCCCGGTTCGGTGACGGACGCGAGGCTGGCGGCGTAGGTCTGGCGTTCCGGTGCGTCGAAGGTGTGGAAGAGGCCGCAGTCGAGGACGGTGTCGAAGGTCCGGTCCAATTCGGACAGACGGAACGCGTCGCCGACGGCGAACTCGGCCTCGATTCCCCTCGCCAGGGCTTTCTCGTGCGCTTGCGCCACAGCGGTTTCCGCCACGTCGATGCCCACAATGGACAGACCGGTCGCCGCGAGGTGCAGCGCGTTCTCCCCGGTGCCGCATCCGGCGTCGAGGACCGTGCCGCGGAACGCGCCCTCGGCGGCGAGTTCCACGACCGCTGGTTGCGGGCGTCCGAGGTCCCACGGCGCCGGACCGTCCCGATAGGACTCGTCCCCCGGACGTCCGGCGTGGCGTTCGTGGCTGGTCGCGGGACGGTCCCCGGGCATCAGCGGGTGAACTCCGCCCACCAGCGGCTGTCGTCGCGGACGCGCTGCAGCGAGGTCAGGGTGACGCCGTCGCGGGCGAAGGACTCGACTTCGGCCTGGCTGAGCGGCCACGGCGGCCCCTCCCAGGTGTCGAGGTCGATGCTTTCCTCCGCGACCGCGCCGACGACGAGCGTGCCGCCCGGGGCGACGAAGCCGGAGACCGAGGCGATGGCCGGGTCGTGGACGTCTTTCGGCATCGACTGGACGGTCATGATCTCGACGACCAGGTCGAAGGCGTAGTGGAATTCCGCGGGCGGGGTGAGCAGGTCCGCGGTGCGGTAGGAGACGACGGTGTCCGGGAAGCGGTTGAGCACGGCTTTGATCGCGCTGGGCGAGACGTCGAAGGCCGAGGTCTCGTATCCGGAGGCGGCGAGGAGTTCGGCGTCGTCGGCCATTCCGCAGCCGACGACCAGCGCGCGGCGTCCGTTGCCGGGGCGCCCGTCGATCCAGGCGGCGAGTTCCGGCGAGGGCTCGCCGCGGTACCACGGCAGGACGGCCTCGCCCGCTTCCGCCGCGGCGTAGAGGGGCTCGAACCACCCGGTGGGGTCACCGTTGGCGAGTGCGAGTCCGGCCCGGCGGCGGGCTTCCTCGTCGGGATCGATGGCGTCGGCTGGCATGGACTCTGTTATACCCGCCGGGCCTGGGCGGCGGTGCGCTCGACCGGCCGAGCGAGGAAGCTTCCCGGTTCTGCTTCGCCGATTGCCGACCCGGCCCCGGACGCCCCAATGCCGCATTGGGTGCATCTGACGCACCCAATGCGGCGTTCGGTGCGTGGCACGCACCCAATGCCACATTGGGGCGGTCCGGGCGAGGCGGGCACCCGGTTGCCGTAGCCGGGTGCTGAACGGTTGTCCGTTTCCGGTCAGGTTTGCGGGCTTGCCTTGACATCGATGTCACCCGCGCGTTGAGCTTCCCGCACCCCGGGATTTCCCGAAGTCCCGGCCCCGATCCCCTGACGAACTGGGAGCAATGATGCCCCGAAGCGCCAGACCGTTCCACGCCGTGCTCGCCGCGGCGGTGGCGGCGGCGGGCCTGGTCGTCCTGCCCGCGGCGGCCGGTGCCGCGCCGGGCGAGGCCGCCCCGCCGGACTTCGTTTCGTCGTTCGAGCCGAACGACCCGCAACCGATCCAGGACGCTGTCGACACCGATGCCGCCGGGAAGCCGCGTGCTTCGGGAGTCGACGGCGCGAACGGGACTTCGATCCCCGGCGACATCCGGGGCAAGGTCACCGACATCAGCGCGACCAGCGAGAACACCGGCGGCGGCGAGGTGGCCGCGAATCTGGTCGACGGCAGCACCGGCACGAAGTGGCTGTCGTGGGATCCGACCGCGACGGTGACGTTCACGCTGTCCGAACCGGCGAAGATCACGCACTACGCGGTCTCCTCGGCCAACGACGCGCCCGGCCGCGACCCGCGGGACTGGACGCTGCGCGGTTCGGACGACGGGAAGACCTGGACTGACCTGGACAAGCAGTCGGGCCAGTCGTTCGGCAAGCGGTTCCAGCAGAACGACTACAAACTGTCCGCCCCGAGCGCGGCGTACCGGTATTACCAGCTGGAAGTCACGCGCAACAACGGCGACGACATCATGCAGTTCTCGGAGCTGCTGCTGGCCAACGACGATCCGGCCCCGCCGCCGTTGCCGAACATGCGCAGCGTCGTGGACTCGGGCCCGAATCAGGGCTACACCAGCAAGAACCGGGTCGGGTTCACCGGCAAGAAGGCGTTCCGGTATTCCGGCAGCCAGCCCAAGGCCGGGCACGGCTATTCCTACAACAAGGTCTACGACGTCGACCTCCCGGTGACGGGCACGACCGAGCTGTCGTACAAGGTGCAGCCGCAGTTCGTCGAGGGCGATCTGAAGTACCCGAGCACGAACGTCGCGGTGGACCTGGACTTCACCGACGGCACGCATCTGCGCGACCTCGGGGCGACCGACCAGTACGGGTTCCCGCTGACGCCGGAGGGCCAGGGCGCGAGCAAGGTCCTGTGCGCGAACCAGTGGAATCTGGTGCGTTCGGCGATCGGCCGGGTCGCCGCGGGCAAGACGATCGACCGGATCTCGGTCGGCTACGACAATCCGAACGGCCCGGCGCAGTTCGCGGGCTGGCTGGACGATCTGAAGATCTCCGCGACGCCGACGCCGCCGGCCAGCACCCGGCCCAGCGACAACGTGCTCACCACGCGCGGCACGCTCGCGAACGGCACGTTCTCCCGCGGCAACAACTTCCCCGCGACCGCGGTGCCGCACGGGTTCAACTTCTGGACGCCGGTGACCGACGCGGGTTCGGCGAGCTGGCTGTACAACTACCATTCGCAGAACAACGCGGACAATCTCCCGCAGCTGCAGGCGTTCAGCGTGAGCCACGAGCCGAGCCCGTGGATGGGCGACCGGCAGAGCTTCCAGGTGATGCCGTCGGCGGCGAGCGGGGTGCCGGACGCGAACCGCGACAAGCGGGCGCTGCCGTTCACGCACGACAACGAGGTGGCGCGGGCGCATTACTACGGCGTCACGTTCCAGAACGGGATCAAGACCGAGATCGCGCCTGCCGATCACGCGGCGATGATGCGGTTCTCCTTCCCGGGCAACGATTCCAGCCTGATCTTCGACAACGTCAACAACTCCGGCGGGCTCACGCTCGACCCGGCGCACGGCACGCTGAGCGGGTACTCCGACGCCAAGAGCGGCCTGTCCGCCGGCGCCGGGCGGATGTTCGTCTACGCGACGTTCGACAAGCCGGTCGCGGCCGGCGGGAAGCTCACCGGGCAGAACCGGGACAACGTGACCGGTTACCTGCGGTTCGACGCAGGCGCGGACAAGACCGTGACGATGCGGATCGCGACGTCGCTGATCAGCGTGGACCAGGCGAAGAAGAACCTGGAGCAGGAGATCGCCCCGAACGCCGGGTTCGACGCGGTGCGGGACGCGGCGCAGCAGGCGTGGGACAAGCAGCTCGGCGTGATCGAGGTCGAGGGCGCGTCGAAGGACCAGCTGGAGACGTTGTACTCCAACCTGTACCGGTTGTTCCTGTACCCGAACGAGGGTTTCGAGAACGTCGGCACGAAGGAAGCGCCGAAGTACCAGTACGCCAGCCCGGTGTCGCCGAAGACCGGCGCGGACACCGCGACGAAGACCGGGTCGAAGATCGTCGACGGGCAGACGTACGTCAACAACGGGTTCTGGGACACCTACCGCACGACGTGGCCGGCTTACTCGCTGCTCACGCCGGACATGGCGGGCAAGATGGTGGACGGTTTCGTGCAGCAGTACCGCGACGGCGGCTGGATCGCGCGCTGGTCCTCCCCCGGGTACGCGGATCTGATGACCGGCACGAGTTCCGATGTCGCGTTCGCCGACGCCTACCAGAAGGGTGTGACGAACTTCGACGTCAAGGCGGCCTATGACGCGGCGCTGAAGAACGCCACGGTGACGCCGCCGAACTCGGCGGTCGGCCGCAAGGGTCTGGACCAGTCGATTTTCCTCGGGTACACGCCGAATTCGACCGGCGAGGGCTTCTCGTGGGCGATCGAGGGCTACGTCAACGACTTCGGCGTCGCGAACCTGTCGAAGAAGATGTACGACCAGGCCAAGGCGGACGATCCGCGCAGGGGCGAGTATCTGGAGAACTACCAGTACTTCACCAGCCGGGCGCAGCAGTACGTGAACCTGTTCGACCCGAGCACCGGGTTCTTCCAGGGCAAGGACGCGAGCGGGAAGTTCACCAAGGCCAAGGCCGACTACGACCCGCGGGTGTGGGGCGGCGACTACACCGAGACCGACGGCTGGAACATGGCCTTCACCGTGCCGCAGGACGGGCAGGGCCTGGCGAATCTCTACGGCGGCAAGGACAAGCTGGGCGCCAAGCTCGACCAGTTCTTCGCCGACCAGGAGACCGCGGACTTCCCGGGCAGCTACGGCGGCGTGATCCACGAGATGCGGGAGGCGCGGGACGTGCGGATGGGCCAGTACGGCCACTCCAACCAGCCTTCGCACCACATTCTCTACATGTACGACTACGCGGGCCAGCCGGCGAAGACGCAGGCGAAGGTGCGCGAAGCGGTGTCGCGGCTGTACACCGGCAGCGAGCTGGGCCAGGGCTACGCGGGCGACGAGGACAACGGCGAGATGTCCGCGTGGTACGTGTTCAGCGCGCTGGGTTTCTATCCGTTGCAGATGGGCAGCCCGGACTACGCGATCGGGTCGCCGCTGTTCACCAAGGCGACCGTGCACCTGCCCGGCGGGGACCTGGTGATCAACGCGCCGAAGAACTCGGCGAAGAACGTCTATGTCCAGGGCCTGAAGGTCAACGGGAAGAACTGGACGTCGACGTCGCTGCCGCACGACGTGCTCGCCCACGGCGCCACGCTCGACTTCGACATGGGCCCGAACCCGTCGACCTGGGGCACCGGTGCGGGCGACGCGCCGAAGTCGATCACCACGGGCGACGCGGTGCCGACGCCGTTGCACGACGAGACCGGGCCGGGGCTGGGCACATTGTCCACTTCGGACGGTTCGGACGCGTCGGCGTTGCTGGACAACACCTCGCGCACGCAGGCGAAGGTGACCGGTGCGGTGCAGTACCAGCTGAAGTCGGCTGACGAAGCGGTCACGCACTACACGCTGACCTCGGGCACCGGCGCGGGCGACGCGAAGAGCTGGACGCTGAAGGGTTCGTACGACGGGAAGACCTGGACGGTCGCCGATCAGCAGACCGACCAGGCGTTCCAGTGGCGGCAGCAGACCCGGGCGTTCGCGGTGAAGAACCCGGCGCACTACGCCTACTACCGGCTGGAGGTCACCGCCACCACCGGCGGTCCGGCGACGCTGGCGGAGTTCGAGCTGCTGGGCCGTCCGGACGCGTCGTGCACCAAGACGCTGACCGGCGTGCAGAACGGTCCGCTGACCGTGTCGGGCGGCGTGGTGTGCCTGAACGGGGCGACGGTGTCGGGTCCGGTGAACGTGGCGCGCGGTGCTTCGCTGATCGTGCGCGGCGGGCAGATCACCGGTCCGGTCGCGGCGGGGGGCGCGGCGCAGGTGGTGCTGAACCGGACGAAGGTGTCCGGTCCGGTGTCGATCACCGGCAGCGGTCCGGTGTCGATCGAGCTGACCGACGTCTCCGGCCCGGTGAACCTGACCGGCAACCAGGGTCCGCTGATCGCGGGCAGCACCGTGGGCGGGCCGCTGGCCTGCACGGCCAACTCCCCCGCCCCGACCGATCACGACCTCGCCAACACCGTCCGCGGCCCGTCCGCCGGACAGTGCGCGAAGCTCTGACCGACTGTCCGTGAGGGGAACCCTGAGGGAATCTGATTCCCTCAGGGTTCCCCTCACGGCTTTTATCGGGTGGCTCGCGCGACCGGCGGCGTGGGAGCGTCGCGCGATGAAGATCGATTACGCCTGGCGGGCGGAGCTGGCCGACGCGCAGCTCGTCACGCTCACCGAAGCGCACGGCGGGAACGCGGACCCCGGCTGGTGGGACCGGGCGAAGCAGCACAGTCTCGGCTGGGTCAGCGCGCATGACGGCGGCGAGCTGGTCGGCTTCGCGAACGTGGCGTGGGACGGCGCGGACCACGCGTTCCTGCTCGACCCGAAGGTGCACGCGGACTGGCAGCACCGCGGCATCGGGACCGAACTCGTCCGCCGAGCGCGGGACGCCGCCCGGGACGCGGGCTGCGAGTGGCTGCACGTCGATTTCGAACCGCATCTGCGGCCGTTCTACTTCGAGGCCTGCGGGTTCGTCTCCACCGACGCGGGGTTGATCCGGCTCACCGCGGGCTGATCCGGCACGGCCGGTGCGGGAGCGATTACCGTGGGGGCGTGACCACGGCTGCGTTCTTCTCCTCGTTCGAAGCGGGCGATCCGCAGCCGGTCGCTCCCGGGGCGCGGGTGGACAGCGGGCCGCGCCGGTCGCCGACCGCGAAGACCGGAGCCGGGTTCACCGGGCGGAAAGCCCTGCGGTACCAGGCCGGGCCGACGGTCACGCTGTTCGAGGTGGACATTCCGGTCACCGGCCACAGTGCACTGTCGTATGTGGTCTTCCCGGCCTCCGACGGCCCGGTGCCGAGCTACCGCAGCACGTACGTCGCGCTCGACCTCGAGTTCGACGACGGCAGCCGCGCCGGGTTCTGTCCCGCCGCGCAGGGCGACGCGAAGACGCTCTACGTGGACCAGTGGAATCCGGTGCGCCGTCCGCTGGCCGCGTTAGCGGGACGGCGGGTGCGGCGGATCCTGCTGGCGACCGCGTTCGACGGCGACGCGACGGGCTGGCTGGACGACGTCCGGATCGCCGAGCGCCCGCCGCGGCACGAAGACCCGGTCGACTGGGTCCGCACGACTCGCGGCACGCATTCCAGCGGCGAGTTCTCGCGCGGCAACACCTTTCCGGCCGTCGCCGTCCCGCACGGGTTCAACTTCTGGACCCCGGTCACCGACGCGCGGGCGCTGAACTGGTTCTACTCGTATCACCGGCACAACGACGAGGAGAACCAGCCGCGGCTGCAGGCGTTCGGGCTCAGCCACCAGCCGAGTCCGTGGATGGGCGACCGGCACACCTTCCACCTGATGCCCGGCACCGGCCCGGTCGAACCGGACCGCGCGCGGCGTTCGCTGGCGTTCAGCCACGACGACGAGACCGACCGGCCGCACCATTACGGCGTCCGGTTCCGCGGCGGCATCTCCGCCGACGTGGCGCCCTCCGAGCACGCGGCGATGTTCCGGTTCGCCTTTCCCGACGGCGGCGGCTGGGTGCTGTTCGACAACGCCCGCAACCGCGGCGGCGTCCGGATCGACGCTGAGCGCGGGATCGTCACCGGCCACACGTGGGTGCGGAGCGGGCTGTCGACCGGCGCGCGGCGGATGTTCGTCTACGCCGAGGCCGATCAGCGGCCGTCCGGCGGCGGGCGGATCCGGAGGCCGTTCTGGCGGACGGTGACCGGGTGCCTGGAGTTCGCCGTGCCCGAGGTGACGCTGCGGATCGCGACGTCGCTGATCAGCCTCGCGCAGGCGAAACGGAACCTGGCGCTGGAGATCCCGCCGGGCACGACGTTCGACCAGGTACGCGGCCAGGCACGGGAACGGTGGCGGGAGGTGCTCGGCCGGGTCGAGCTGGAGGGCGCGTCGGAGGACGAGCTGACCACGTTCTACTCGAACCTCTACCGGCTGTTCCTGTACCCGAACGTCGCGCACGAGAACACGCCGCGCGGCATCCGGCACGCGAGCCCGGTCGTGCGGAGCTTCCGGCCGAGCACCCGGCGGCGCACCGGCGCGAAGGTCGTGGACGGCGAGTTGTATGTCAACAACGGCTTCTGGGATACCTACCGCACCGCCTGGCCCGCGTACGCGCTGCTCGCGCCGCGCCAGTGCGGCCGGATGATCGACGGTTTCGTGCAGCAGTACCGCGAAGGCGGCTGGATCGCCCGCTGGTCCTCCCCCGGCTGCGCCGACCTGATGACCGGCACCAGCTCCGATGTCGCCTTCGCCGACGCGTACCTGAAGGGCGTCACGAACTTCGACGTCGAGGCCGCCTACGACGCCGCGCTCAAGAACGCCACCGTCGCCCCGCCGCGCGCGGGCGTCGGCCGCAAGGGACTCCACCGCTCCGCATTCCTCGGCTACACCCCGGCCTCGACGCGCGGCGGCCTGTCCTGGGCGCTCGAAGGCTGTCTCAACGACTTCGGCCTCGCCAACCTGTCCGACGCGCTCGCCCGGGAAAGCAGCGGCGCACGGGCGCGGCGGTTCGCCGACAACGCCGCCTACTTCCGCCAGCGCGCGCAGCACTACGCCAACCACTTCGACGCACGGATCGGTTTCTTCCAGGGCCGCACCCTCGACGGCGGCTGGCGGCATCCCGCCGCCGGGTTCGACCCGCAGGCGTGGGGCCCGGATTTCGTGGAGACCAACGCCTGGAACACCGCGTTCTCCGTGCCGCACGACGGACCCGGTCTCGCCGCGCTCCACGGCGGAACCTCGGGGCTGGAAGCGAAACTCGACGAGTTCTTCCGGACCCCGGAGACCGGGCAAGGCGGCCGGATCCACGAGATGACCGAGGCCCGGGACGTGCGGATGGGCCAGTACGGGCATTCCAACCAGCCCTCGCACCACATCCCGTTCGTCTACGCCTTCGCCGGCGCGCAGGCGAAACTGCAGCGGACCGTCCGGGAGGTCCTGCGCCGGCTGTACCTCGGCAGCGACCTCGGCCAGGGCTATCCCGGGGACGAGGACAACGGCGAAATGTCGGCCTGGTATGTCTTCACCGCCCTCGGTCTCTACCCGCTGACCGTCGGCAGCCCGCGGTACGCGGTGTGCGCACCGCTGTTCCGCTCCGCCACCGTGCACCTCGACAACGGAAAGGACCTGGTGATCCGAGCACCCCGCGCCGCGACCGCCGACAGCGAGGCCGACACGCCGTACGTGCACGGCCTGACTGTCGACGGCGAACCGCACCCTTCGGCCACCCTCGCGCACGCGGTCCTCGCCCGCGGCGCGGTGCTGGAGTTCGACGTCCGCGCCGAGCCCGGCGACTGGGGCGCTGAACCGGTCACCCCGGTCGCCCCCGCGCCGCTGCGCGATCTCGCCGGCACCACGCACAGCGCGTTGACCGACGACAACAGCCGCACCCAGGCCGTCTTCCGCACTCCCCGGCCGACTATCGCCTTCACTGCCGAAGGCGAGCCGCGCGAGGTCGTCCTGTACACGCTCACCTCCGGTGCCAGCGCGGGCGATCCGCGGGACTGGGTGCTCGAAGGCTCCGACGACGGCCAGCAATGGCGGACGCTGGACGAACGCTCCGGCGAGGTGTTCCGCTGGCGGCGCCAGACCCGGCCGTTCGTGCTCGCCGAGCCCGCCGCGTGCCGCCACTACCGGCTGCGGGTCCGCGCTTCGACCCGGCGGCGCGTCGCGCTCGCCCAGTGGGAGCTGCTGGCCCGATGATCACCGACGTACGCAACGCCTTCCTCGACCGGCTGGCGGCCGCCGACCCCGGCCTCGTCCGGCTGCGGCTCGCCGCGTCGGCGGTGCTCGGCATCGTCCTCGCGGTCCTCGCGATGCTGCCGCTGCATTTCCCGCTCACCACCACGCTCGTCGCGGCCATCGCGGCGATGATGAGCGCGTTCACCGTCAACGACGCAACCAGCGGCGGCCAGGCCGTCACGCTGCTGCTCGCCCTCGTGGTCGGAGCCGCGTCGATCACCGCCGCCTGTTTCGGCTCCGCCTACGCACCGCTCGACAGCATCGTGTTCGTGCTGCTGATCTTCGTCGCGGTGTACGTGCAGCGGTTCGGCGCGCGCGGCATCGCGCTCGGGTCGATGGCGTTCTTCCTGTTCTTCTTCCCGATGTTCCTGCAGGCGCACCTCGCGCAGGTTCCGCACCTGCTGCTCGCGCTGGTGATCGGTGTCGCGGCGAACGCCGTCGTGCGGTTCCTTCTGTTGCGCCGCAACGCCGAAAGCGAGCTGATCCGCTACCGGCAGGCGTTCCGGGCGCGGCTCGGCGCGGCGGTGCGGTCGACCGAGTCCTACATCTCGTCCGGCGGTTCGGACCGCAGCAAGCGGCAGATCCGCACCGCGGTGGAACGGCTGCACGAGGTGGTCCTGCTGATCGAGGACCACGCTCCCGACGTGGTCGACGACCGCCGGGCCGATCAGCTGCGCCGCCGGGTGATCGAGGTCGAACTGGCCGTGCAGTGGCTGGTGATCACCGTGCGGCGGACGTGCTCGCAGCCGCTGCCCGAGGGCGTCGCCGACGATCTCGTGGCCCGGCTGTCCCGGTTCCGGTCGCTGATGGAACGCGATCCGCGCGACCTGCCGCTGATCAGCGAAACCGGCGAGTACAGCCGGATGCTCGTGGAGGGCAGCCGGATCGACGAACGCGCGCACCCCGGCGACGGCGTCCGGCGCGCGATCGCCGAACTCGCCGTCGCGGACGACCGGGCGCAGCGGATCGCCAGCCGCCAGCCGGAAGCGGGCTTCGCCGTCGACGAGGACGAGGAAGACGAACCGGCCAAGGCGTTCGCCTACGACAACCAGACCCGCGGCGCGATCCAGGCGGTGCTCGGCGGCGGGCTCGCCGTGCTGGCCGGGCAGCTCATCTCGCCGCAGCGCTGGTACTGGGCGGTGCTGACGGTGTTCGTCGTGTTCATCGGCACGTCCAGCGCGGGCGCGCGGTTCGTGAAAGGCATGCGCCGCACCGGCGGCACGCTGCTGGGCATCGTCGGCGGCGTCGCGCTGGCGCTGCTGGTCAGCGGCAACACCCCGGCGATCCTCGCGCTCCTGCTGGTCTGCGTCTTCGGCATGGTCTACACCGCGCGGGTGTCGCAGTTCCTGATGGCGTTCTTCGTGACGAGCATGCTGGGGCTGCTCTACAGCCTGCTCGGCACGTTCAGCATCGAGGTGCTGTGGATCCGGGTCGCCGAGACCGCGGTCGGCGCGGCGTGCGGGCTGCTCGCCGCGGTGGTGGTGCTGCCGGTCCGCACCCGCGCGGTGATGCTGGACGACATCGCGATCGCGCTCGACGAACTGCACGAGTTCGTCGAATCCGCCGCGACGCTGCTGTCCGGGCGGGAGAACGTGAACATCATCGAGATGTCGCGCGACCTGGACCGGGCGGTCGAGCAGGTGCGGCTGACGATCGAACCGCTCACCCACCCGATCAACCTGCGCAGCGCGCGCCGCGACTACGGCTGGCACGTGCTGACCACGCTGGAGGGCATCGCCTTCCGCGCCCGGCACGTGGCCGCCCGCGCCCAGCCCGGCCAGCTCACCGGCCCGGTCTCGGAACGGCTGGACCAGTTCGCCGGGCGGATCATCGCGAACGTCGACCTCGTGCACGAGGCGGTCAGCAGTCCGGGCGGCACGCGGACCCGCAAGCTCGTCCGCGACGACGGGACCCCGGTCGCCGACCGGATCGACGAGGCCGAGACCCGCGCCGTGCTGTCGAGCATGAGCCATCTCGACGAGGGGCTCATCGCGCTGGGCCGCGTGTTCGGCGTCGGCGCGCAGGACCCGCCGCCGCACAGGTGACTCGCTGGCTTACGCGGGCGCGGAAGCGGCGTCGAGGATCCGCAGCTCGGCGTCGCTCAGCCGCACGTCGTGGAGCGCGACCAGCGCGGGAACCTGCTCGACCGTGCGCGCGGACGCGATCGGCGCGGCCACCGTCGGCTGCTGCGCGAGCCAGGCCAGCGCGACCGTCGCCATCTCCGCGCCACGCGCGCCGGCGACCTCTTCCAGCGCCGCGAGCACCCGCACGCCGAGTTCGGTGTCCGCGTAGCCGCCCGCGAGCCCCGGCAGATTGCGGATGTTGTCGACCTGCTGGCCGGGCCGGTACTTGCCGGTCAAGAACCCGGACGCGAGACCGAAATACGGCACGCAGGCCAGCCCGTGCCGCTGCACGATCCCCCGCCGCTCGCTCTCGTATCCCTCGCGCGCGACGAGGTTGTACTGCGGCTGCAACGCGACGTACTTCGCCAGCCCCTCGCGGTCGGAGAACTCCAGCGACGCCTTCAGCCGCTCCGGGCTGATGTTCGACGCCGCGATCGCGCGAACCTTGCCTTCCTTCACCAGCTCGTCGAGCGCGGTGACGATGTCCTCGACCGGCACGGACTCGTCGTCGAAATGCGTGTAGTACAGATCGATCCGCTCGATTCCCAGCCGCCGCAACGATTCCTCGGCCGCGGCCTTGATGTTCGCCGGCGCCAGCCCCTTGAACTTCGGGCTGTCCCCGACCTTGGTCGCGACGACCATGCCGTCCCGGTTTCCGCGGGAGGCGAGCCAGTTGCCGATGATGGCCTCGGACTGCCCTGGCTCGTTGCCTGGGAAGTGGTACATGTACGAATCCGACGTGTCGAGGAAGTTGCCGCCGGCCTCGGCGTAAGCGTCCAGCACGGCGAACGACGCCGGTTCGTCGGCGGTCCAGCCGAACACGTTCCCGCCGAGGCACAGCGGGGAGACAGCGAGGTCGGATGAGCCAAGAGTGCGAAGTGCGACCATGATCGCATTCAATCACTCCCCGCCCGGGGAATGCCCGTGCCGACAGGAAAGTCTGCCCTCTCGCCCCAGGCCCGGAACTGGCAGGATCTACCTCCTCTGACAGCGTTCTGGGGAGGGCAGCTGATGAGAAGACCGGCAGTCGACGACCCGCTCTGGCTCGGGCGGTACCGGGTGCTCGCGGAACTGGACCAGGACGAGACCGCCCGGGTGCTGCTCGGCAGCGGCCCGGACCACCGCCTCGTCGCGCTCAGGCTCCCGCACTTAGCCCGGGACAACGGTTTCCGGGCCGAGGCGGCCGCGTTGAGCGCGGCATCCGCCGTGCTCGAGACTGCCGGCACGCTGCCCGGACCAGCGCTGCTCCGACTGGCCGCCGGAATCACGGCCGACTTGACCCGGCTCCACGATTCCGGGCTGGTACACGGAAAACTGAAGCCGTCTGCAATCCGGCTCACCTCCGGCGGGGTGCGACTGATCGCCCGGGCCACCGGCGGCGAACGGCCGACGACGTGTTCGCGCTCGGCTCCCTTCTCACCAGTTGCCGCGACCGGGACCGCCTGGCCGCTTTGAGGCTTTCTGAGCAGCGCCGGGTGCGGCGGTGCGCCTGCCAAATCGAAGAGGAGCGCGGTAGCGAAACGTCCGTGAGGGGACCCCTGAGGGAATCAGATTCCCTCAGGGG
>NZ_JBSHAM010000153.1:0-13034 GCF_053611505.1 Amycolatopsis sp. NPDC054798
GCTCCCTGACCAGGTCCGTGAGGGGAACCCTGAGGGAATCTGATTCCCTCAGGGTTCCCCTCACGGACCTTCTCAGGCAAGGCACAATTCAATGAGGATTGCCTTTCTTAACCGAATTCCAGCACTTCGGGAAAATGTCGCGCGGAAACAATTTCCGTGATTCACTGAAGGCGTGACCGAAACGATGGGCGACGCGGTGCACGCGCACGAACCGCACGAGGACCTCGGCGGCAAGCTGAACTGGTTGCGCGCCGGGGTTCTCGGCGCGAACGACGGGATCGTGTCCGTGGCGGGCATCGTCGTCGGTGTCGCGGGAGCCACCACCGACAGCACCACGATCCTCACCGCGGGAATTGCCGGGCTCGTCGCGGGCGCGTTTTCCATGGCGGGCGGGGAATACGTGAGCGTGAGCACCCAGCGCGACACCGAACGCGCGCTGCTGCGGCTCGAGAAGCACGAACTGAAAACGATGCCGGAGGCCGAGGAACGCGAACTCGCGCAGATCTACGAGGACAAGGGCCTCTCGCCGGAGCTGGCAAAGCAGGTCGCGCGCGAGCTGACCGAAAAGGACCCGCTGCAGGCGCACGCGGAAGCCGAACTCGGCATCGACCCGGACAACCTGACCAGCCCGTGGCAGGCGGCGTGGGCGTCGCTGCTGGCGTTCTCCGTCGGCGCGCTGCTGCCGTTGCTGGCGATCGCCTGGACGTCGGTCGGCATCCGGGTGTGGGCGTGCGCGCTGGCGGTGGTCGTCGGCCTCACGCTCACCGGAGTCGTGAGCGCGAGGCTCGGCAACGCGCAGGTGGGGCGCGCGATCGTCCGCAACGTCGGCGTCGGCGCCCTCACCATGCTCGTCACTTACTTCGTCGGGGTGGCTTTCGGCACCACCGTCGGCTAGTGCACGCCGCGCATCAGGCGGCGGATCACCGGGATGAGCGCGAACAGCAGCAAGCCGATCGCGACCGCGACCCCGCCGATGATGCTGAAGTACGGCACCTCGTCGTGCGGGTCGTAGGACTGCGCGAGCTTGCCCGACAACGCCGTGCCCAGTGACACCGACAGGAAGTTCAGCGCCACCATCTGCGTCCGGAACGCTTCCGGCGCGAGCTTCGTCGACAACGAAAGCCCGACCGGCGACAGCATCAGCTCGGCGATGGTGAACACCAGCAGGATGCCGGCCAGCGCGAGCAGCGGGCTGCCGTTCTGGCCGGTGTGCGCCATCGGGAGGAACAGCAGGAACGCCAAGCCCATGAGCACGGTGCCGAGTACGAACTTCATCGGCGTCGACGGCTGCTTCGGACCGAGTTTCGTCCAGACCGCCGCCATGATCGGGGCGATCACGATGATGAACACCGGGTTGATCGAGTTGACCCAGGACACCGGCATCGTCCAGCCGAACAGGTCGCGGTCGAGCCGCTGGTCGCTGTAGACCGAGACGACCGTCGCCTGCTGCTGGTACAGCGAGAAGAACGCGGCGCTCGCGATGTACATCGGGATGAACGACAGCACCCGGCTGCGCTCGTCGGAGGTGATCTTCTTGCTGGTCAGGATCGCCAGGAAGTACACCACCGAGATCGCGACGACCACGTAGACCACGACGTCGGCGAGGTTGTCCGGGGTGACCACGCCGGACATGATCAGCGCGACGACCGCGGCGATGATCACCACGGCGACGCCGATCACGAGCGCGCGCTGCGAGGAGGGCAGCGGGTTCGGCACCTCGGACGCCTTCGCGCCCAGGTTCTTCCGCCCGATCGTGTACTGGATCAGCCCGAGCGCCATGCCGATCGCGGCGAGGCCGAAGCCGAAGTGGAACCCGAGGTTCTGCTGGGCGAGCCCGGTCAGCAGCGGGCCGATGAACCCGCCGAGGTTGACGCCCATGTAGAAAATCGTGAAACCGGCGTCGCGCCGCTCGTCGCCCTCGGCGTACAGCGTGCCGACCACCGAGGTCGCGTTGCCCTTGAGCCCGCCGGATCCGAGCGCGACGCACGCGAGACCGACGCCGACGCCGGTCAGGCCAGGCAGCACAGCGAGCGCGATGTGCCCGATCATCACCACGACGGCGCTGTAGAACAGCGTGCGTTCAGAGCCGAGCAGCCGGTCGGCGATCCACGCGCCCACGACCGTGGCGAGGTAGACCGTGCCGCCGTACGCGCCGACGATGCCGAGCGCGGCGCTCTGGTCGATCCCCAGACCGCCCTTGTCGGCCTGATAGTAGAGGTAGATGGCGAGGATGCCCTGCATCCCGTAGAAGGAGAAGCGCTCCCACATCTCCACGCCGAAGAGGTTCGCCAACCCCCTCGGGTGCCCGAAGAATCTGGTGTCGGCCTGGGCGTCGATAGGGGTGCTCACTACTGCCTCGTCCCTGTATCCAACATCATTGTCGTTCTCTCCTCGCATGCTAGAAGGCGAACAGGTGAACGAAAAACCGGCGTCAGTATGGACTAGACAACTTGGCCGTCGCGACCGGCTGACCTGCGTTTGCGCGACACCTCCGGGGATGCGAGCGTCATCGGGCAGTCGTGGGTTGCCATTCGTCACAACGGCCGGTAATCGGCGACTGCGGACGGTAAACTGGACATCGGTGTGCCGGGAAGTCTGGTCGGCGGGAGATCCGCCGTCCCCACAAGGAGTTGTTCGTGACCCCAGCCCGCGCCGTCGCCGAATTCGCCCGTTTCCTGCGCACGGAAACGACTGGCGGGCTGATCCTGCTCGCCGCCACCGCGGTCGCCCTGATCTGGGCCAACTCGCCGCTCGCCCCCGCTTACGAGGCGCTGCGCGACTTCCGGCTCGGCCCGGAGTTCCTGCACCTCAACCTCACCCTGGGCGACTGGGCGAAGGACGGCCTGCTCGCGCTGTTCTTCTTCGTCGCCGGACTGGAACTCAAGCGAGAACTGGTGGTCGGCGAGCTGTCCCGGTGGCGTCAAGCGGTCCTGCCGGTGATCGCCGCGGTCGGCGGGATGGTCGTGCCCGCGGTGGTCGCGCTCTCGATCGCGTGGGGCACGCCGGAGGCCGACCGGGCGTGGGCGATCCCGGTGGCCACGGACATCGCGTTCGCGCTCGGCGTGCTCGCGCTGACCGCTTCGAACCTGCCCAGCAGCGCGCGGGTGTTCCTGCTTTCCCTTGCCGTGGTGGACGACCTTGGCGCGATTCTCGTCATCGCGATCCTCTTCACCAGCAGTTTCAACCTGGTCGCGGCGGCGGTCGCGGTGGTCGCGCTCGGCCTTTACGCCTTCCTGCAGCACAAACGCGTCCGCACGCCGTGGCTGTACGTACCGCTCGCACTGATCACCTGGGTCGCGGTGCACTCGGCGGGCATCCACGCGACGATCGCCGGTGTCGCGCTCGGGCTGCTCACTCGCGTCCGCGAGGACGAGGGCGAGGAAGAAGCGCCCGCGGTCCGGCTCGAACACCGGCTGCAGCCGTGGTCAGCGGCGGTGGCGGTGCCGGTGTTCGCCTTGTTCGCCGCGGGGATTTCGGTGAACAGCGACGCGCTGTCGACGGTGTTCACCACTGCTTTGCCGCTGGCTGTCCTCATCGGACTGGTCGCCGGGAAGTTCGTCGGCATCTTCGGCGCGAGCCTGCTGGCAGTGAAGCTGCACGTGGCGGAAAAGCCCAGCGGAATGAGCTGGCGAGACGTGGCCGCGCTGTCCGTGCTCGGCGGGGTCGGATTCACCGTCAGCCTGCTGATCGCCGAACTCGCACTGCCCGGCGACTCGGCTGAAGTGGCCAAGGCGGCCGTCTTGATCGCCTCGGCGATCGCCTCGCTGACGGCGGCCGTGCTGCTCTTGCGGCGCAGCCGAGTGCACGCGAAGGCGGGTTGATCCCGACACTCCCGCCGGTCCGTCGCGCCCGGGGAACGGCCACGTGGCACGATGACCCAGTGAGCAGCCCCAAACACGAGCGCACCAGCCCCGACGGCGTGGGGGCCGTGCCGTACCTGCCCCTGTCCAGCGACGAGGAAGCCGCGGCGAGCGAGCAGTCCATCGGCAAGCTTGTCGGCGACGCCACCCAGCACCTGTCGACGCTGGTCCGTGCCGAAATCGAGCTGGCGAAAGCCGAGCTGGCGCAGGAAGCGAAGAAGGCGCTCAAGGGGACGGTCTTCTTCCTGATCGCCCTCACCGTCTTTCTGTACAGCACCTTCTTCCTGTTCCTGCTGATCGCCGAGGGTCTGTCGGACTGGTGGGGCATCCGCTGGCCCGCGTTCGCGACGGTGTTCGGCCTGATGCTGGTCACCGTGGGCGCGACCGCGTTCCTCGGCTGGCGCAAGGTGAAGAAGCTGCGCGCGCCGGAACGCACCATCACCAGCGTCAAGGAGACGGCCGAGGCGTTCAAGCGCAAGCCGGCCGAAGACGACGACCTGCCCTCGACGCAGGGCTGACGCCAGCCCTCGCGCGGTGGTGGAGCTGACGCCGGACCCGTCGAGCGTGCGGGTCGACGGGCCGTGGACGCATCGCGACGTCTCGGCCAACGGCATCCGCCTGCACGTCGCCGAGTGCGGCGAGGGTCCGTTAGTGCTGCTCCTGCACGGGTTCGCCGGGTTCTGGTGGACCTGGCGGCACCAGCTGCCCGCACTGGCCGACGCCGGTTTCCGCGCGGTGGCGGTAGATCTGCGCGGCTACGGCGACTCTGACAAACCTCCGCGCGGCTACGACGCGTGGACCCTGGCCGGCGACGTCGGCGGCCTGATCAAGGCACTAGGCGCCCGGCGGGCACATCTGGTCGGGCACGCCTGGGGCGGCATGCTCGCCTGGACAGTCGCCGCCCTGCACCCTCGTCTCGTGTCGTCAGTGACCGCGATCGGTGCCGCGCACCCGCTCGCGTTCAAGGCAGCGGTGAAACGCGCGCGAGGCCAGATCCGAGCCGTCGGCCACCTCTTCCGCTTCCAGGTCCCGATGGCCCCGGAGAAATGGCTGGTCCGCGACAACGCGGCCGCGGTGGAAGAACTGTTCGCCAAATGGTCCGGCGAGACCTGGCGGTCCTCCCCGGACTTCACCGAGACGATCCCGCCATTCCGCCAGGCAATGCTCGTCCCCGGCGTCGCACACTCCGCGCTGGAGTACTACCGCTGGGCCTTCCGCGCCCAATTCCGCGGCGAAGGCAAACGCTTCACCGACGCAGTCAACGCCCGCGTCATCGCCCCCGTACTGCAACTGCACGGCGCGGACGACACCTGCATCCTCCCGGAAACCGCCCTGTCGTCAGTGCACTGGGCAGGCCCGCACAGCGAACCCCGCATCTGGCCAGGCATCGGCCACTTCCCCCACCTAGAAGACCCAGACCGAGTAACCAAGTCCGTTGTGGACTTCATCCGCTAATCCCACACCAACGTCCCACCCCACACCCCTCGGGGCGCAAGCCCCACTCTTTAAACGCCCACCATCAAACCCCAAAACACCCAGGCAGCCAGCCCCCGCCCTGCACCCCGATACGAAGCCGAACCGTCAGCACACTGGGCTTCGGGGTGCCCCACGCCAACCGGGGCGCAATGTCGCCGCCAGGCGACGAGCCGAAGCAGACTCAATTAGCGCAAGCCCCAGTCCCCACCCGAGCAGTCTGCGCCGGAGCGGCCTCGACCTCCGCCCGAACCTGATCCGCGGTCAACGTGAACCCAGTCTCCGGATCCTCCACCGCAGCCCCGAAAACCACCCCGATCACCTCCCCCTCCGGAGTAATCATCGGCCCCCCGGAATTCCCGCTCCGCACCGTCCCCCGAACAGTGAACACATCCCGCTGCACAGTATTGGCGTCGTAAATATCCGGCCCCCGCAAATTGATCCGCCCCCGAACCCGAGCAGGCGTAGCCGTATACGGCCCATCCAACGGATACCCCAACACCACCGCGTTATCCCCAGCCCGAGCAGTCTGCGCAGCAAACGGCAACACCGGCGCCCTCAACCCAGGCACCGCCAACACCGCCACGTCGACCTCCGGATTGAAATACACCACCCGAGCCCGATAATCCCCCGAAGTCGACTCGATCCCGACCTCTTCAGTCCCCGCCACCACATGCGCGTTCGTCATAACCCGCTGCGGCGCAACCACAAACCCACTGCCCTCAAGCGCCCGCGAACAAGACGGCGCGTTCCCGCGAATCTTCACCACACTCGGATGCACCCGCTTGGCCACCGCGGACACATTGAGCGAAGTATCCGGCGGCGGCGTATCCACCGAAGGCGCCTTCTCGAACGGCGAAAGCACAGACGGAAACCCAGACGCGTCAAGCAGTTTCCGCAAATCGCTGGGCAGCCCTTGCGCCTCGGCCGGCATCAGGTCGTTGACCTTGCCGAGCACCGCCGAAGAGTTGATCGACTTGGCCAGCCCGGGAATCGAAGACACCGTCGTCAGCGGATTCGCGACCAGCCAGGCGACCACGAACACCGCGGCCGCCTGCAGGATCGCGCCGAGCGTTTTGTCGATGCCGGAAAGCTTGTCCGGATTGATCTTCTGCCGCAGCTTCCGCCCGGCCCACACCCCGAGCGTTTCGCCGAGCACGATCAGGAACACGACCACAGCGACCGCGAAAGCGACCTTCGCGACCGGACTGTCGAAAAGGCTGATCACGAACGGCGCCAGCTTCACCCCGGCCACCGCGCCCAGCGCGACGCCCACGAGCGCGGGCAGCGCGACGATCACTCCCTGGAAAGCGCCGGAAACCGCCGCCATGACCGCGAGCAGAAGGACGACGACATCGACCCAGTTCACCGCGCCGTCACTCCTCGATACTGCCGTCCCGGGCCGCCAACCGGCCCTGATGTTCGGCCCACGCTACGTCAAGCTCGCGGACATCGCCGGTGTCCCACGCCCGTTCCCAGCCGCCGAGCGAGAGCAGCACGGACAGCAAACCAGCGGTAAAGCCCCACACGAACAGGCCGTCGACAGTGAAGGCCGGCCCCCGCCACGACGCGTCGCCGCGGCGCACGGTGAACCGGTTCGCGGGGTCGGCGAGGTCGGCCAGCGAGACCCGCGCGACGGCCGCTGTCTCGGCCGGATCGACCGCGCGCACCGGCGACGGGGTGTGCCAGTGCGCCAGCACCGGCGTGACCGCGAACCTCGACACCGGCACGAACAGCTCCGGCAGCACCGCGACCGGCAGGATCCCCGACGGGTCGACGCCGGTCTCCTCCTCGGCCTCGCGCAATGCCGTGCCGACCGGGCCGTCGTCGCCGTCCTCCGCGCCGCCGCCGGGGAACGAGACCTGCCCTGCGTGCGAGCCGAGCGTGTCCGCGCGCCGCTGCAGCAGGACGTCCGGACCGTCTCCGCCAGGGCGTTCGCCGAACAGGATCAGCACCGCGGCGGCGCGGGTAAGGAGGTCGTCCGGCGGGCTGAACCGGGTGAACGTGCGGCTGTCGACCTCGCCGGACACCTTCACCAGCGGCCGCAGCCATTCCGGCACGGCTTCGGGTTCGACGAGCGGTCCGGTGGTCATGAGTAGTCCTTCACAGCAGCGCGCACCTGGTCAGTGTTGTCGAACAACCGCGGGTTCGCGATGAACCGGACCTGGCCGTCGGCGGTGACCAGGTACGACGCGGGCAACGACGAGGGCACCTTGAGCGCGGTGCGGATCGGCCCGGTCTGGCCGTCGCCGTCATACAGCGACGGCAGGTGCACGCCGAGCCGCTCGAACAGGCCGAGCCCGTCCGCGGCCGGGCTCGCGACCTGCACGCCGACCACGCGCACCGCGCCCGGCTCAGCGGCGTAGCGCTGCAGCACCGGCAATTCGGTGCGGCACGGCTGGCACCACGACGCCCAGACGTTGACCAGCACCGGACCGCCGCCGAGGACCTTGCCGACGTCCACCCGGGACCCGTCGCCGAGGCAATCCGCCTTGATCCCGGCCAGCTGGCCGGCCTCCTTCGCCGAAGCAGGCGGGCAGGCCTGGAGTTTCGCGGCCGCTCGCGCGGCAGTGAGGTCGCCGGACGCGGGAGGCGCGGAGGTCGCGTCACCGCCGCGAAGCGTGAGCACCGCGACCAGCGCGGCCACCGCCAGCACCGCGACCCCGAGCGCCCATTTGGTGACCGCAGTCACCCGCGCGCCGCCAGCTCGAGAATGTGGTCCCGCTCTGGGCCTTTGACGAGCTTCGCGGCCACCTCGAACTCGGTGGGCCCGGTGCCGAACGACGGGCAGTCCTTGCGCAGCGGGCACGCGCCGCAGGCCGGTTTCCGCGCGTGGCACACGCGGCGGCCGTGGAAAATCACGCGGTGGGACAACATGGTCCACTCTTTCCGCGGGATCAGCTCGCCGACCGCGTGCTCGACCTTGACCGGATCCTCTTCCGCGGTCCAGCCCCAGCGCCGCACGAGACGGCCGAAGTGAGTGTCCACTGTGATTCCCGGCACGTCGAAAGCGTTGCCGAGCACGACATTCGCGGTCTTGCGGCCGACGCCGGGCAGCGTGACGAGGTCTTCCAGCTTCTTCGGCACCTCGCCGTCGTAGCGCTCCACGAGCGCCGCGCCGAGACCCATCAGCGAATTTGCCTTGGCCCGGAAAAACCCGGTCGTGCGCAGGTATTCCTCGAGTTCGGCGCGCTCGGCCCCGGCGTAATCGGCGGCGGTGCGGTACTTCGCGAACAAAGCGGGCGTGACCAGGTTCACCCGCACGTCCGTGGTCTGCGCCGACAACACCACCGCGACCAGCAGTTCCAGCGGATTCGTGAAGTCCAGCTCGGCTTTCGCGTCCGGATAAACCTTGTCGAGGCAACGTTTCATCCGCCGGGCGCGTCTCACGAGGGCGAGCCGGCTTTCTTCGCGGTCCGCGCGGGGCCCGTTCGGGACAACAGGGGGCACCCCGATAGCCTACGGGCGAGTCGGACGAGCCGGTCGGGAGCATCCGCCGGTGGACGGCCGAGCCGCCAGAGCACCACCTCTGCGGGCCGCGCGTCCGCCCTGAGCGAGGATCTGGAGTTCCATGACCGAGTGCGTCACCGACAACAGCGGAGCTGTGGCATGACCGTGTGGTTCGTGATCTTGGTCCCGCTGGTGATCATGTTCTTCGCGTTGTTCATGGAGCGGGTCGAGAGCAGGCTCAAGCACGTCGCGGTGCAGGAGAACGAGGTCGAGGAGTTCCTGGAGCAGGCCCAGCCCAACGAGGTCAGGGCGCTCTACGGGCACGGGATCGGCCGCGCGCTCGAGCTGTTCCGGCTGCGCCGGCTCGGCGGACGGGCAGCCAGGCTACGCGCGCGCAAAGTGCGGAGTTAGGCTGCTCAGTCGGACGTGATCGTTCCAGGCAGCCGCGCCGGGCGCGGCGAGCCGACGAGCGATCTGCCCGACACGCCCTAGACTGACGCGAAAGTGATCGGCGACACGGCCTTCGACCTGCGAAGGAAGTGATCGTTTCTCGACGAGGAGGCACCCGAGGTGGACGAAACCCTGGCCCGTGCGGGCATTTTCCAGGGTGTGGAGCCGGCAGCGGCGGAGGCGCTGGCCCAGACCTTGGAATCCGTGGAGTTCCCCCGCGGCCATGTCATCTTCAACGAGGGCGAGCCGGGCGACCGGCTGTACATCATCCAGTCCGGCAAGGTGAAGATCGGCCGCAAGTCCCCGGACGGCCGCGAGAACCTGCTGTGGATCGCCGGTCCGTCCGACATGTTCGGCGAACTGTCCATCTTCGACCCCGGCCCGCGCACGTCCGGCGCCACGACGGTCACCGAGGTCCGCGCGGTCACCATGGACCGCCCGGCGCTGCGGCAGTGGATCGCCACCCGCCCGGAGATCGCCGAGCAGCTGCTGCGCGTCGTCGCGCGCCGCCTGCGCCGCACGAACAACATGGTCGCGGAGCTGATCTTCACCGACGTCCCTGGCCGCGTGGCCCGTGCGCTGCTGCAGCTGGCGCAGCGCTTCGGCAGCCAGGAGGCGGGCCTGCTGCGGGTCACCCACGACCTGACGCAGGAAGAGATCGCCCAGTACGTCGGCGCGTCCCGCGAGACCGTCAACAAGGCGCTGGCCGACTTCGCCCACCGCGGCTGGCTGCGGCTCGAGGGCAAGAGCGTGCTCATCCTCGACCCGGAGCGGCTCGCTCGCCGCGCCCGCTGATCTTCCCCCGAGTGGGTTAATCCGCGAGGGTTTTTCGAAGGCAACCTCCTACCGGGGGTGGCCTTCGTGCGTTCGTACCGGACTATCCCCCACAAGAGCGGCATTCCCCCGCCGCCTCGTGTCGTCGCCTGGTTTGGCCGTCCCGGCCAGGAAAATGACAAGGAGCCGGGCGCCACCCCCGACGTGGCGCACCGGCTCCTCGCCTGCGCACGGATCATCCCCCGACGACCCGCGCTCCCCGCCCTCCGGACCAGGCCCCGACCCATATGCCGGAGGGAGCTGGGTGCTGCAGTGCTGTCCAGCCCGCAATGGGCTGTCGTTCAACCATCACGGCCAAAACTCATGAATTCAAGGCCATTCACCCTCAAGGACGCCAAGACCGCGTCTTCGTTGCACTAGTTCACGCAGAATCCAGCTGGTGTTACCGGATCGAGACCTCTTGGTCATGCAACCGCGCCACCACCGCCGCCGGGGCGGGCTGCTCGGCGATTCGGGCGGCGAAGATCGCGGCGGACTCCCGGCAGGTCCGGTCGGCGAGCACCGTCCGGACCGCGTCGAGAATGCCGTCTCCGGCGTCGACCGACAGTCCGGCTTCCGCAGCGTGGACCTGCGCGGCGACCTCGAAATGATCAGACGCCAACGGCGAAATCACTAGCGGCACGCCGTGCGCGAGCGCACCGAGCACAGTCGCTGAACCGCCATGACAGACCACCGCGTCCACCGCGGGCAGCAGCTGCGTCTGCGGCACGAACTGTTCGATCCGCACGTGGTCCGGTTGTTCGCCGAACCGGCCGATGTCGCCGTCCTGGCCGATCGTCGCGACGACGTTCACCGGCTCGTCGCGCAGCGCGGCGAGCATCCCTTCCAGCACGCCGGGCCGCGCGTTGTGGGTGGTGCCGAGGGTGACGTAGACGGTCCGGTCGTACGGCAACCCGTCTAGCACCGCTGGGCGCGGACCAGGCGTTGGCACCGCGCCAGCGGGCTGAAGCGGCCAGCGCGTCGGGTACTCCCACTCGACGTCCGCTGGGCTAAGTCCCTCCGGCCAGAAGTCCAGGTACGGCACGGCGTCGCGCGGCGGCAATCCGTCTAGGCCCCGCTGGCGGACCAGGCTGTCGGCGACTGCCCAGGCCCGCTCCATCGTCGCGGCGGACTTCGGCGGGCCGATCGCGTGCATCACGTACGGCACGCCGGCCAGGCACGCAGCCATCACGGCCGCGCGTTCAGCGAGGTTGGCGACGACGAGATCCGGCTGCCAGTCGCGGACGAACTCGACCATGTCGTCGAGCCGCGCGGCCGCGCCGAGGCCGACCATGTACTCGGCGACCAGGTGGGAGAGCCGCTCGTCCGCGGTCATCCCGGCCATCTCCTCGCGGGCGCGTTGCCACATCGAGGACGCGGCGGCGGGGTCGCTCGGCTGTCCCACCGACACGGCTTGCAGGCCGGTGTTGTCCAAGTACCGCATGGCTTCCGGGCCGGTCACGAACGCGACGTCGTCCCCAGCGGCCTGGGCCGCCTGCGCGAGCGGCAGCATCGGCGCGAGATGGCTGTAACCAGCTCCGGAGGAGAACATCAGCCGCATCGCGCGAGCGTACTGACTGCGCCGATCGGGCGTGACCAAGATGACCAGGAAATTACTGGTACCTCCGTACCAATTTCGCCATACTAGTACGCGTGTCCCAGTCTGCCCATTCCGAAGGCCGCACCACGCTCGCCGACTACCGCGCCGCGCTGACCGCACCCGGCTCCCGCGGCCCGGTGATCGCGTCGATCCTGGCCCGGCTCCCGATCGCGATGATCGGCATTTCCGCGCTGCTGTACGTGCAGCGCGAAACCGGTTCGTTCGCCGCGGCGGGGCTGGTCTCGGCGAGTTCGCTCGCCGGGGTCTCGGTGGGTGCGGTCGTGCAGGGCAGGCTGATCGACCGGTTCGGACCGAGCCGTCCACTGCTGATCGTCGCCGCCGTGTTCGCGCTGTCGATGGCCTCGCTCGCGATCGCGATCGAGGCGCATCTGCCGACGTTCGTGCTGATCCCGCTGGCCGCGGCCACCGGGCTCGCGGAACCGATGGTCGGCTCCGCGTCACGGGCGCTGTGGACGAAAATCCTGCCGGAAGGACCGGCGCGCAACGCCGCGCTGTCCTATGAGGCGATCAGCATGGAGGTCTTTTTCATCCTCGGCCCCGGCATCGCGGGCCTGCTGATCACCGCGCCGTGGGCGGGCACCGGCATGGTCGCCGGGTCGATCACCATGGTCACCGGCGCGGTGCTGTTCGCGCTGAACCCGACCGTGCGCGCGTGGGGTCCGGCTCCGAAGGCCAAGACTCCGCTGCTCGGCGCGCTGGCCAGCCCCGGAATGCGGACGCTCGCGTTGGCAGCGCTCGGTTTCGGCGTGGTGATCGGCTTCGTGGAGGTCGCGGTGCCTGCCGCCGCGACGGAATCCGGACACCCTTCGCTCAGCGGTCTGCTCTTGTCCGCCTGGTCGTTGAGTTCGGTGGCGTTCGGCGTGGCCTACAGCCTGCACCCGTGGCCGCGACGGCTCGGCCTGCGCCTGCCGGTTCTGCTGGGCGGGTTCGGCGCTTTCGTTGCCCTGCTTGCCCTTCCGTCGAGCTTGTGGGCACTGGCCCTGCTGATGCTGCTGGCCGGAGCGATGATCACGCCCCAGTCGACGACCCACTCCGCCGCGATCGAGGTCGTCGCCCCGCGCGGTACCGCTGCTGAGGCGTTCGGCTGGGTCCTCACGGCGGTCACGCTGGGGCTCGCGGCCGGCCAGTCGGTGAGCGGCTACCTGGTTGAACACTCCGGGACGGCTGCCGCGTTCTTGGCCGCCGGGGTGGCTGGTGTCGTGCTGGCTTTCGTGGTGTGGCTGCTGCGCGGGACTGTGCAGGCTGCTTCGCCCACGGTCGCTGACAGTGCTCTCGTCGGGGCTTCGAGCTAAGCGTTTTCGCAGCTCAACGGCCTTAGCTGGGTTTTTGTCGGTGGTCGCCGCTACTTTGCGTGGCATGGATCTCAC
>NZ_JBSHAM010000154.1:0-12926 GCF_053611505.1 Amycolatopsis sp. NPDC054798
CTGCCCTGCGGAGTCCGGACTTTCCTCGGACCGGGAGAACCCGGGCCGCGACCGTCCTGCCAGCTCGTCCGCCGAAACAGCCTACCCGGGGGACGGCCGGACCCCGGCGCGGGCTGGCACATTCCACCGCGTGGACGCGCTTTGCCCCGGCGCCCGGCCGCTGTTTCACTCCCCGCCATGACCGCAGAAGAACCGCACGAACCCCTGAAATTCGCTTACTGGGTCCCGAATGTGAGCGGCGGCCTGGTCACCAGCGACATCGAACAGCGCACTGATTGGGGCTACGAATACAACCGCGACCTGGCTGTGCTCGCCGAGAACAACGGCTTCGAGTACGCGCTCACCCAGGTCCGCTACACGGCGAGCTACGGCGCTGCTTACCAGCACGAATCCACCGGGTTCAGCCTGGCGCTGCTGCTCGCGACGCAGCGGCTGAAGGTCATTGCGGCCGTCCATCCTGGACTGTGGCAGCCCGGGGTGCTGGCGAAATTCATCGCCAGCGCGGACGTCATCTCCGGCGGCCGGGCCGCGGTGAACGTGGTCAGCGGCTGGTTCAAAGACGAGTTCACCGGTCTCGGGCAGCCCTGGCTGGAACACGACGAGCGCTACCGCCGCTCGGAGGAGTTCATCCGCGTGCTCAAGCGATTGTGGACCGACGACCACGCCGAGTTCAGCGGCGACTTCTACCGCGTCCACGATTTCGACATCAAACCCAAACCGGTCGCCGGACCGGGACGGCCGCATCCGGAAGTCTTCCAGGGCGGCAACTCCACGGCGGCGCGCAAGCTGGCCGGTCGCGTTTCGGACTGGTATTTCAGCAACGGCAAGGATTTCGCCGGCTTCAGCGAGCAGGTCGACGAGGTGCGCGGGTACGCCGCGGAGAACAATCACGCGGTGCGGTTCGGGCTCAACGGGTTCGTGATCGCCCGGGAGACCGAGGCCGAGGCGCGCGAGGTTTTGCGGGAGATCGTGGCGAAGGCGAACGTGCCTGCCGTCGAAGGGTTCCGCTCGGCGGTCGCGCAGGCCGGGAAGTCCACTTCGGACACGAAGGGCATGTGGGCGGATTCGGAGTTCGCGGACCTGGTGCAGTACAACGACGGATTCCGGACCGGGCTGATCGGGACGCCGGAACACATCGCGGACCGGGCGATCGAATACAAAAAGCGCGGCGCGAACCTGTTGCTGCTCGGCTTTTTGCACTATCTGGAGGACGTCGAGCACTTCGGCCGGGCGGTGCTGCCGGTGATCCGGGAGAAGGAGCGGGTGCTGGAGCGCGGCGCGGGAGTCCCGGAACCGGCGGGGATCTGAGTTCTCCCTGCGGCTAGCGTTCGGGGGTGAACGGTGCCCTGTCCCTGCTTCTTCTGGCCGGAACGCTGTGGTTCGCCATGGCGCGCCCGCGCGGTCTCCCGGAAGCTGTCTTCGCGGTCCCCGCCGCCGGTGTCGTCCTCGCGCTGGGCCTGACTTCCCCGCACGAAGCAGGCGAGCGGGTCGTCCAGATGCTGCCCACGATGGGCTTTCTCGGGGCGATCCTGCTGGTCAGCCACCTCGCCGCGGCAGAGGGTGTCTTCACCTGGCTCGGCGCCGAACTCGCCGAGATCTGCCGGGGACGCCAGCCTCGGCTCCTGCTGCTCACCTTCGCCGCGGCCGCGATCGTCACCGCCGTGCTCAGTCTCGACGCCACCGTCGTCCTGCTGACCCCGGTCGTCCTCGCCACCGCCGCAGAGCTGCGACTCAGCGCGCGTCCGCACGTCTACGCCTGCGCCCACCTGGCCAACTCGGCGTCGACGCTCTTCCCTGTCTCCAACCTGACAAACCTGCTCGCCTTCACCGCTTCCGGCCTCACCTTCGCCGGTTTCACCGCGCTGATGGCGTTGCCCTGGCTGGTCACCCTCGCCGTCGAACTCGCCGCGTTCGCCTGGTTCTTCCGCAAAGACCTCCGCGAACCGGCCAGCACCCGCCAGCCCGAACACCGCGAAGCGCCGGTCTTCACGCTCGTCGTGCTGGCGGTCATGCTGATCGGCTTCGCGACCGGACAGCTGGTGCACGTCGAGCCGGTGTGGATCGCCGCGCTCACGGCGCTGGTCTTGGCCGCGAAAGCCTTGTCAGAGCGGAAGATCCGGCCTTGGCAGGTGCTCACCGAAGCGTCCCCGCTGCTGATTCTCTTCGTGCTCGCTCTCGCGGTGGTGGTCGAAGCGGTCGACGAGCACCTTCTCGGCGGACTCCTGCGCACGATCCTGCCGACGACGGCCGGGCTGCCCGAACTCCTGCTCGCCGCGGGTGTCGCGGCCGTGCTGGCGAATCTGGTCAACAACCTGCCCGCGACGCTGATCCTGCTGTCCGTCCTCGGGCCGCACCCGAATCAGGGCGTGCTGCTCGCCGTGCTGCTGGGCGTGAACATCGGGCCGAACGCGACGTACCTTGGTTCCCTTGCGACGCTGTTGTGGCGACGCGTTGTCGTCCGCCACGGGCAGCATCCGCGGGTGGGCGAGTTCCTGAAGCTCGGCGCACTCACGACGCCGCTGTCCTTGGCAGCGGCGACGTGCGCGCTATGGCTGGCGCTCTAGCCTCGCGGCGCGATCGTGCTGCCGCGCGACAACGTCGGGCCACAGTCCTCAAGACCGTTCCCGAACCGCTGCGCTTCCACGTTCATCATCGTGACCTGCGCGTAGTGCTGCACAGCGGCGAGCTTCGCCGGGTCGGTCACCGCGTCCTTGCGGACGAAGTCGCCCTGGCGCTTGCCCGGACCGGGGTACACCAGGATCGGGAGGTAGTCCCGGTCGATGCGCGGGTCGATGCTGATCTGGTTGCCGTCCGCCCACGGGCCCCACGAGTGGATGAAGGTCGGCTTCACCGTGTCGAACACGTAGTCGCGCAGGCCGGCGATGTCTTCCTTGTGCGTGAGGTCCGCGATCGGCGCGTTGACCAGGCCGGCCATGTCGACCAGCTCGAGCCTGCTGGTCATCGAAGAGCCGCCGAGGTCCGGCAGCAGCAGCGACGCGTGCTGCAGGCCGAGCATGTCCGCGTAGGTGTTGAAGCCGCGGCCGAACCGGTCGGCGATCAGGCAGGCCGGCACGGTGGGGCTCTTGACGAACTCCTCGTCGTGCTGCACGAAGCCGATCGCCGAGGGGACCGACGCGGCCACGAGCACGAGCGCCGCGACCGCCCGCCACTGCACCTTCGCCAGCGAACGCAGCAGCTCGCCGAAAGCCATGACGCCGCACAGCGTGCCAAGCACCCACACCGGCGTCGCGAAGCGGTACTGCGCCATCCAGTCCGGCACCATCACGCCGTACGCGATCACGCCGAGCACGAGCGGCGTGACCAGCCCGATCAGCGGACGCCGCCACGGAGCCTTGACCAGCGCCCACACGACCGCGGCGAGCAGCACGAGCGTCAGCGCGATGCCCGCGTACGCCACCAGCTCGTGCGGCCGGATGATCGAGGCGAAAGTCGGCAGGCCCTGCTTCTTGGCGACCGACGGGTTGGCCAGCAGCCGGTGGAATTCCGTGTAGCGCCAGACGACGTAGCCGCCGAACAGCACGGCGAAGGCCGCGATGGACACCAGCGCGGACCGGAAGCTGGGCCAGAACCCTTCGCGCTTGACGCCGAACAGCAGGACGATCGGGTACGCGCTGGCGTAGATCAGGCCTTCCGGCCGGGTCAGCGCGGCCGCGGCGACGAGCACGCCCGCGACGATGCCGACCTTGAACGACAGCGAGTTTTCCTTGCGCAGCGCGGTGAACAGCAGCGCGGCGAGCGCGGTGGTGAAGAACGCGAACAGCGAGTTCTCGAGGCCGGAGACCACCCAGATCACGAACGACGGGATCGCCGCCAGCCCGAGGCCGGTGGCCAGCGTGACCGCCCACGCGTGCCTGCGGAACACCTGGCGGGCCACCAGATGGCACAGCACCAGGATGCCCGCGGTGAAGAACAGGCCGAGCAGCTTGGGGAACAGCACGTAGTCCGGGATGCCGAACAGCAGGCCCTTGTCGAACAGGCCGGCGACCTTGCCGAGCGCGAGCAGGATCATCCAGGTCGGGTCGGAGAAGCCCTCCACCGGCGGGGCTCCGGGGGCCAGCACCGGGCCGAGGCCCTCGGCGACGCTGCGCGAGTAGGAGAACGTGATGGCCGCGTCGTCGACGATCCAGTGCGCGTAGCGGGTGGCGTGCCACGCGACCGCGGCCACGCCGGCCAGCACCGCCAGCGTCGACGCCAGCCAGCTGAGCTTGAACCGCGCTGGCGGGTCGGTCGTCTCCTCCCCCGGCAGGTCGGGCTCGGATACTGCGGTGAGTGCGCTAGCCGTCATGTCCTCGTCACTGTTTCCACTTGCGGATTCTGCCGAAGAAACGCACGAGCCTGCGCCCCCCTTGAAGCCCCGGCCGGGACCTGCGCCGCGGCGCCGCGGTCGACACCGCACTCTAGCCAATACCTCATCCGGGCCGTTTCACACGTCATCCCCGACCGTGATCCACCTCACATTCGTCCTGCTCAGGACAGGTGCGAGATGTCGTTGACCAGCCGGACCGAGGCGTTGCCGTCCGGATAGAACTCGACGATCGAGAGCGACGCCAGGTCCAGGTGCAGCCGGAACAGCAGCGAGGGCCCGGCGTCGAGCCCCATCCGCAGCAGGGTCTTGATCGGCGTCACGTGGCTGACGACGACGACCGTACGCCCGTCGTACTCCTCGACCAGGTCGCGCCGCGCCTTGCCGACCCGCTCGTGGACCGCGTCGAAGCTCTCGCCGCCGGGCGGCGGGCACGACGAATCGCTCAGCCAGCAGCGGTGCAGTTCGGGATCCCGCTCGGCGGCCTCGCCGAAGGTGAGGCCCTCCCATTCGCCGAAGTCGGTCTCGATCAGGCCGGGGTGCGTTTCGACCCGGCCGCCGAGCGCGTCGGCGACCGCCTGCGCGGTCTGCTTGGTGCGGATCAGCGGCGACGAGACGATCGGAGCCGGCTCGCCGTCTTCGCCGATCAGCCCCGGCATCGCGGCCAGCCGTTTGGCCGCCGCGGCGGCCTGGCTCCGGCCGTACTCGGTGAGCGGGACATCGCCGCGCCCGGAATAGCGGCGGTCGACCGACATCTCGGTCTGGCCGTGGCGCAGCAGGAGCAGTTTGGTGGGCGTGCCGCGGGCTCCGGTCCAGCCCGCCGGGGACACCCGGTCCGGCTCGGAAACCCTGGCTTTCGGCCGCGTTTCGGCGACCGGGGCGGGCGAGGTGGCGACGGATCCGGCGCTGTCCATCGCGACGTTCGCGAGCCGGTCCGCGTGCGAGTTCTCCGCGCGCGGGATCCAGGTGTAGCCGACGCGGTCGAAGCCCGCCGCGATCTCGCGGGCCTGCGCGGCCAGCGGCTGCAGCGCGGCGTGCTTGATCTTCCACCGTCCGGACATCTGCTCGACGACGAGCTTCGAATCCATCCGGACGTCCACAATGGACACTCCGAGTTCGGCGGCCGCGGCGAGCCCGGCGACCAGCCCGGAGTACTCCGCGACGTTGTTCGTGGCGATGCCGAGGTACTCGTGGCGTTCGGCGAGCACCTCGCCGGTGGCCGCGTCCTTCACGACCGCGCCGTAGCCTGCCGGACCGGGGTTGCCCCGCGATCCGCCGTCGGCCTCGACGATCACCCGGTCGGTCACAGCCCCGACTCCAGCGTGCGGACCAGGATCGCGCCGCAGTTGTCGCACTGCACGACGCTGTCCTCGGCCGCGGACTTGATCTCGGAGATGGTGTTGCGGTCGAGTTCGAGCTGGCAGGCCCCGCACCGGCGGGCCCGCAGCAGCGCCGCGCCGATGCCCTTGTGGTCGTAGACGCGGGTGTACAGCTTGAGCAGCGGCTCCGGGAAGCGCGGCAGCAGCTTCGCGCGGTCTTCCTTGCGCCGCGCCTCGGTGGTGTCGAGGTCCTTGAACGCCTCGTCGCGGCGGGCCGCGGCGGCCGCGACCGCCTGCGCCGCCTTGTCGACCTCGGCGCTGGTGCGCTGCGCGTCCAGGCCCAGTGCCTCGCGCTGCTCCATCAACTCCAGCAGGTCGTCCTCGAGCGCGCCCTTGCGACGGCCGAGCGTCTGCAGTTCGTGCTCGATGTCGGTCATCTGCTTGGCGCCGACCGACCCGGATTCCAGCAGCTTGCGGTCGCGGTCCTCGCGGGCCCGCACCGATTCGACCTCTTTCTCCTGCCGGGCGATTTCCCGGTCGAGGTCCGAGGTCGCGGTCTCGACG
Source organism: Amycolatopsis sp. NPDC054798 (assembly GCF_053611505.1). Lineage (NCBI taxonomy): Bacteria > Bacillati > Actinomycetota > Actinomycetes > Pseudonocardiales > Pseudonocardiaceae > Amycolatopsis > Amycolatopsis sp. NPDC054798. Next base: position 6,208 of record NZ_JBSHAM010000154.1, read on the forward strand.
GAGACGAGGGCGTCGCGTTTCTCCCGGACGGTCTTCTCCCCGGCCTCGATCTCGGCGAGCTCGGGCAGAGTGCGGCGGCGGTGCGCGACGCGCGAAAGCTCGGCGTCCACCTTCGCGAGTTCGAGCAGCTGACGCTGGACGGCGGGGTCGGCCTTCACTGTGCTCCCTGATTTAGTTACTGGGCGGTAGCGCGGATGGTCCACGGGTCGGTGCACCGCGTGGAGACGTGAGCTTCGACGGTACCCGCAAAGGCCGCGCCGACAAGGGCCGAGGCCTGTCCGCACCACGGCCACTCGCTGGCCCAGTGCGTCAGACCGACCAGCGCGGGCACGGTTTCCGCCGCAGCGAGGTGTTCGCCGGCCGGATGGTGGCGCAGATCCGCCGTCACGTACGCGTCGACGCCTTCGGCCGTCGCCTTCGCGAGATACGAGTCGCCCGCACCGCCGGAAACCGCGACGGTGCGGATCGGCCGATCTGGGTCTCCTGCGCCAAGAACGCCAGGCACGGTGACCGGAAGCGCGTCCGCGACCCGCTGGACGAACTGCGCGAACGGCTCGGCGGCGGGCAGGTGCCCGATCCGGCCGATGCCGGTGCGCCCGCCCAGTTCGTGCGGGTCGAGCGGCCGGTCGACCTCGAGCCCGATGGCCGCGGCGAGCGCGTCGGAGACGCCGGGGTCGGCCGAGTCGGCGTTGGTGTGCGCGCAGTAGAGCGCGATGCCGCCGCGGATCATCCGGTGCACGAGCGAACCCTTGGCGGTGTCCGCGGGGACGCCGTGCACGCCACGCAGCAGCAGCGGATGGTGCGCGACGATCAGCTGTGCGCCGATTTCCTCGGCCTCAGCTAGCGTCTCCTCGACCGGGTCGACGCAGAACAGCACGCGGTCGACGTTCTCGGCGGGGTCTCCGCAGACGAGCCCGACGGCGTCCCAGCTTTCCGCCATCCGGGGCGGGTAACTGCGTTCGAGTACGGCGATGATCTCGGCTAATGCAGGCACCCGGGGATCCTCGCACGGTCGCTCTGGAAGACTGCGAACCATGCCCAAGCTGGTGTTTGTGTGTTCTGGCAACATCTGCCGCTCCCCGATGGCAGAGCTCGTCTTCCGCAAGAAACTCGCCGACGCGGGCCTAGCGGACGCCGTGCACGTCTCCAGCGCGGGCACCGGTCCGTGGCACGTCGGCGAGGCGGCCGACCGCCGGGCGCGCGCCACGCTGAAAGCGCACGGCTACCCCACCGAGCACATCGCGGCCGAGGTCAGCGACGAAGATCTCGAAGCCGATCTGCTGCTGGCCGCCGACGAGAGTCACCAGGGGTTCCTCCAGTCCCGCGTCGAGGACCCTTCGCGGGTGCGGCTGCTGCGTTCGTTCGACCCGTCCGCCCCGGAAGGCGCCGAGGTGCCGGACCCGTATTACGGCGGCGACGACGGCTTCGAGGACGTGCTCGGAATGATCGAGCGGAGTGTGCCGGGGCTGCTGGACTGGGTCCGCGAACAGGCGTGACGTCCGGTCCGGGTGCGCGCACGGAACGCGACGGCCTACCGTAGAGGGGTGCGGTTGCGGTTTCTGCTCCGGCCGGGATGGCTGGCGTTGACAGTGGTGGTGTTCACCTTCGCCATCTGCTGTTACACGCTGCTGGCCCCGTGGCAGTTCCGCCGCGACGGCGAACAGGTCACCCAGAACAACGCACTGACCACGTCGTTCACCGCGAAACCCGCTCCGGTGGCGCAGCTGCTGCCGCCCGGTTCGAAGCCGGACAAGAACACTGAGTGGCACCTCGTGTCGATCACCGGCACGTACCTGCCTTCGGCGGAAGTCGTCGCCCGGCTGCGCACTGTGCAGGGCCAAGGCGCGTACGAAGTCCTCACGCCGCTTCGCGCCACGGACGGCACTGTGTACCTGATTGACCGCGGTTACGTGGGGCTCAACAGCGACTCCGGTGTCCTCCCCTACGCGGCAGCGCCAGGCGGACAGGTCACGGTCGTCGCGCGCGTGCGAAGCGACGAGACCGACCCGAAGAACCGCGAAGCGTTCGCCGACGCGTCGACGAACGGGAAGCTGCAGAGCTACACCGTCGACTCGCGCGTAGTGGCGAAGTCTTCCGGTCTCACCATCCGGCCGGGGTACTTCCAGCTCGACCAGAAGCAGCCCGGCGTGCTCAGCCCGCTGCCGCTGCCGCAGCTCGAGTCGGGCCCGTACTTCTCGTACGCGCTGCAGTGGCTGGCGTTCGGCACCATGGCGTTGCTGGGCTGGCTGTACTTCACGATCCGCGAGCTGCGTCCGGGCGGCGCGCTGACGACCGAGCGCCCGCAGCGCGGCCGGCGCAAGTCTGTCGCGGAGATGCTCGCCGAAGAAGAGGACGAGTACTCGCCGACCCCCTGAGTGGCCTGGTCGTTTCGCTGGAAAATGGCTCTTTGTCCGGGCCACTCGCCGCACGGATACTGACCGCATGCTGATCCATCCCTGGGACGCCGCGGACGAGAACGAATGGCGGGAATGGCTCGCCGGACACGATTTCGGCGAACTGGTCGCCGGGGGCCGCGGCCGCGATCTGCCCGTGGTGGTGCCGACGCATTTCGTCTTCGACGGCGACGCGACCGTCCGGCTGCACCTCGCCCGGCCGAACCCGGTGTGGCCGCTGCTGGAGGAACACCCGCGCGCGCTGCTGACGGTGACCGGCGATTACACCTACATCCGCTCGGACTGGAACACCAACGACGACCCCGCGCTCGGCGTGCCCACTTCCTACTACGCGAGCGTTCAGCTGGCCTGCGACGTCCGGGTCATCGACGATCCGGCGGAAAAAGCCGCGCTGCTGAACCTCCAGCTGGCGCACTTCGAGCCGGACGGCAAGCGCACTCCAGTGTCCGCTGTGGACGCTCCGGACCGGCGGCTGCTGCCGGGAATCCGCGGCGTCGAGCTGACCGTCACTGAGGTGCGGGCGAAGTTCAAGTACGGCGGGAACAAGAAGCCCGAGGACCGGCAGCGGATCAAAACGCGACTGTCCGAACGGGACGGTTTCAACGACGCGGAAGCCGTGGCACACCTGAAACCCTGACAGCTCAGGGGTTACGGCGGCGCACTCCGGCCAGCAACGCCACGATCACCGACGTCCCCGCGGCCAGCCAGCCGACCACTCGGGACAGTTCCACCGCCCGCGTGACGTGCCCGGCGTCCGGATTCCGTCCCACTCCCAGCACTGGCAATTCCACGACGCCGTGCGGATATTCGGTCCGCCCGCCGACCCGGATCTCCAACGCCCCGGCGAACGCGGCCTCGACGCGACCGGCGTTCGGGCTCGGATGCGCGATCGTGTCCCGTCGCCAAGCCCGCCACGCACCGCCCGCCGAACCACCGACCACCGGCGCGCCGAGGACGGTCAGCGCAGCGGCGACCCGGGTCGGCAGCAGGTGGACGAGTTCGTCGAGCCGGTCGATGACCCAGTGCCCGGGGAGCAGCCGGCGCAGCAGCCCGATCGTGCGCGCCGCGAGAAGCCCGGGCACGCCCGCGACCGCGCCCCACAGCAGCGGCGTGACGACCACTTCGGACGTGTTCTCGGCCAGAGTTTCCACGGCCGCACGGGAAAGCCCGATCGTGCTCAGGCTGTCGGTGACGCGCGGGTCCAGTTCGGACAGTGTCTCGCGCGCGGGTTCGAGACGGCCTTCTTCGAGATCGCGGGCCAGCTCCGTGCCCTGCGTCGCCAGCCCGGCCGCGCCGACGACCGCCCAGGTCGCCACTGCCGTCGCCGTCGCCTGCAGCACCGGGCCGCGCCGGCTGGTGCGCTCGGCCAGCACTCCCGCGGCGACTGCCGCGCCGGCGATTCCCAGGCCAGTCGCGCGCCGCGAACCGGTGGCCGCGACCGCCCGGCGGAAGGCGGTGACCGGTGGACGCCGCCGCGGATCGCCGAGTGCACCGTCTGCGGCCAAACCGAGAATCAAGCCGATCGCGCGCGCCGCGCTCACCTGTAGCCCCCCGAACATGGACGATTCAGCCGCCGAGATTACTCGACACCGCGGCGGCGATTTCCTCGCGTGCCTGCTCCACGATGTCGCGCATCGCGCGTTCGGCGCGAACCGGGTCGGCGAGGTCGATCGCCTCGGCGACCTCGACGTGCAGCGCGACCGCCTCGGGCTGCGGTTCGTCCGGCATCAGGCCGTGCCCGGTGCGGCCGGCGAGCACTTCGGCGACCACTGAGGACAGTTGCGCGAACATCGGATTCCGCGACGAGGACAACAGCAGATCGTGGAACGCGACGTCGTGGCCGAGGAAGGCGTCCAGATCGCGGGCCCGCGCCGTGCGCTGAAGATGCACCGCCAGCGCACGGAGCCGCCCGCGTTCCTCCGGGGTCGCCCGGATCGCGGCGAACCTGGCGGCGCACGGTTCGACGGCCGAGCGCAGTTCGGTCAGCGTGCGCAGGGCGGTCCCCCGGTCCGCACCGTCGAGCTGCCAGCGGATCAGCCGCGGGTCATAGTGGTTCCACTCGGCCGGCTCGCGGACGGTGACCCCGACGCGGCGGCGGCTGCTGGTCAACCCCATCGTCTCGAGGACCCGGACGACCTCGCGCGCCACAGTGCGCGAGGCCCCGAACCGCTCTTGCAGCTCTTCGGAGCGCAGTACCGCGCCCGGTGCCAGCTCGCCGCTCGCGATGGCCGCGCCGAGCTCGTCGAGCATGTCCTCGTGCCGATCATTCCCCACTGGGTTAACTTAACCCTCTGACTCGATTAAGTACTACTTCTTCTTGATTAAGTAGTACTTTTGAGTTTGACTTCTCGAGGACACAAAGACGTGGGAGGTGCGCATGACGGTCATCGTGGTGATGGGCGTATCAGGCTCGGGCAAGACGACGGTCGGCGAGGCGGTCGCGACGGCTCTCGGAGTCGAATACGCCGAGGCGGACACCTTCCACCCCAAGGCCAACATCGAAAAAATGACCTCGGGCCACCCGCTCACCGACGCCGACCGGGAGCCGTGGCTGGCCGCGATCGCGCTGTGGATCGCCGAGCACCAGGACAGCGGCGGCGTCGTCAGCTCGTCCGCACTGAAACGGCGCTACCGCGACGTGCTGCGCGGCGGCTGGGACGTCTGGTTCCTGCACCTGCACGGCTCGCGCGACCTGCTCGCCGAGCGGATGAAGACCCGCAGCGGCCACTTCATGCCGGTCTCGCTGCTCGATTCCCAGCTCGCCGACCTCGAACCGCTTGAGCCCGACGAGCCGGGCCAGACCTTCGACATCAGCCGTACGCCGGACGACCTCGTCGCGTCGGCGCTCGCTGCGTACCGGGAGCGCGCATGACGACCCTCGCCGCCGGCTGGACCGGCCACGACACCCGCCTGATCCTCGCCACGGTGCTGGCCATCGCCGTGATCGTGGTGCTGATCAGCAAGGTCAAACTGCATCCGCTGCTCGCGCTCACGCTGGGCTCCGGCGTACTCGGCCTGGTCGCCGGGATGCCGGTGGACAAGCTGCTGAAGAGCTTCACGAACGGCGTCGGCAGCACCGTCGCCTCGGTCGGCGTGCTGATCGCTTTCGGAGCGATGCTGGGCAAGCTTCTCGCCGATTCCGGCGGCGCGGACCGGATCGTGGACACCGTGCTCGGCCGGGTCCGCGGCCCCGGGCTGCCGTGGGCGATGGCGCTGGTCGCCGCGCTGATCGGGTTGCCGATGTTCTTCGAGATCGGTCTCGTGATGCTGATCCCGGTGGTGCTGCTGGTCGCCAAGCGCAGCGGGAAACCGGTGCTGCTGCTGGGAATCCCGGCGCTGGCCGGGCTGTCGGTGCTGCACGGCCTGATCCCGCCGCACCCCGGCCCGCTGGCCGCGGCCGGTTCGCTGAACGCCAACGTCGGCCTCACCCTGGGACTGGGCCTGCTGGTCGGCCTCCCCACGGTGATCATCGCCGGACCCCTGTTCGGCCGTCTCGCCGCCAAGATGGTGCCCGACGCCGCACCGCCCGCCCGGCTGGTCCCGGAGTCCGAAGGCACCGACGAAAAGCACCGCCCGAGCTTCGTCGCGACCCTGTCCACAGTGCTCCTGCCAGTGGTGCTCATGCTGGCCAAAGCTCTGGCGGACATCTTGGCAGACAAGGGAAACCCGGCCCGCCGTGTCCTCGACTTCATCGGCGACCCGCTCGTCGCGCTGCTGCTGGCGGTCCTCGTCGGCATGGTCGTGCTGGGCCGCCCGGCCCGGCTGAACCGGGAACGGCTGTCGTCGATCATCGGCGATTCCCTCGGCCCGATCGCCGGGATCGTGCTGATCGTCGCCGCGGGCGGCGGATTCAAGCAGACCCTGGTCGACGCCGGGGTCGGCGACGTGATCACCAGCCTGTCCAAGGGCGCGAACCTTTCGCCGCTGCTGCTCGGCTGGCTGGTCGCGGTGGCGATCCGCCTGGCGACGGGTTCGGCCACGGTCGCGACGGTCTCCGCGGCGGGCATCGTGGCGCCGCTGGCCGCGACGCTCGACCCGACGCACAACGCACTGCTGGTGCTGGCCATCGGCGCCGGCTCGCTCTTCTTCTCGCACCTGAACGACGCCGGGTTCTGGCTGGTCAAGGAGTACTTCGGGATGTCGGTCGGGCAGACGCTGAAGAGCTGGTCGGTGATGGAGACGGTGATCTCGGTGGTGGCGATCGCGTTGATCCTGCCGTTGGGTGCACTGCTCTAGCGCCCCCGCTTCCGGGCGGCGGGGGGGGCCGGGGGGGGGGGGCCGGGGGGGGGGGGGGGGGTGTGGGGT
>NZ_JBSHAM010000155.1:0-12890 GCF_053611505.1 Amycolatopsis sp. NPDC054798
GGGGTGGGGGTGATCCCCCCCATATTTTACACACGTATGTTTTGTTTTCTACGGTGGTTTTTTTGCAGATGACGAACCCTCACTCACCAGTCGGGGTGGCGGGATTTGAACCCACGACCTCCTCGACCCGAACGAGGCACGCTACCAAGCTGCGCCACACCCCGAGGTACTGCTTAGCGGGTCGGGAGTAAGTCTAGCGGACGGGTTTCGCGGCTTTACGCGGGGCTGGTTTGCGGGGGTCTGAGGTGCCGGATCCGCGCGGGACCAGCGTTAACAGGCTCGCTTCTGGCGGGCAGGCGAAGCGGGCGGGGGCGTAGGGGGAGGTGCCGAGTCCGGCTGAGACGTGCAGCCACATGCGGGCTCCCCAGCGGGAGGCGCCGCGGGCGCGGCTGCGGTCGAGTTCGCAGTTGGTGATGATGGCGCCGTAGCCGGGGATGCGGAGCTGGCCGCCGTGGGTGTGGCCGGCGAGGACGAGGTCGTAGCCGTCGGTGGCGAAGGTGTCGAGGACGCGTGGTTCCGGCGAGTGGGTGACGCCGAGGCGGACGGCCGCGGTGGTGTCGGCGGGTCCGGCGATGTCGGAGTAGCGGTCGCGATGGAGGTGCGGGTCGTCGACGCCGGCGGCGAAGACGGCGCGTCCGCCGACGTCGACGGTGCGGCGGACGTGGGTGAGGTCGATCCAGCCGTGTTCGACGAAGGCGGCGCGGAGGTCGCGCCAGGGCAGCTGGGTGCCGTGGATGCGTTTCTTTTTGCCGCGGGGCATGAGGTAGCGCGCGGGGTTTTTGGGTTTGGGCGCGTAGTAGTCGTTGCTGCCGAAGACGAACAGCCCTGGCCGGTCCAGCAGCGGGCCGAGCGCGCGGAGCACGGACGGGACCGCGGTGCGGTGGGAGAGGTTGTCGCCGGTGTTGACGACGAGGTCCGGTTCGAGTTCGTCGAGCGCGGCGACCCAGCGTTGTTTGGCCCGGTGGCCGGGGAGCATGTGCAGGTCGGAGACGTGCAGGATGGTGAACGGCGGGGTGCCGGGCGCGAGTACGGGCAGTTCGGCGGTCCGCAGCGTCCAGCGGCGGCGTTCGATGCCGACGGCGTAACCGAGGGTGGCGGCCCCGAGGGCGATGGTCCCTACGGCAAACCGCTTCGCGGTGCCCCGGGCCGGACTGGCGTTACCGAGCGTGCTCACGTGTTCGAGGATACGTGTTCGGCGTTGCGGGGGCGTGGCCCTGGTTCAGTCGTGGAGTTTGCTCTCCCGGGTGACCGGGGTGCCGTTGTCGGAACCAGGGTGATCGAGGTCGCCGGAGTATGCCGTGCACAGCCGGACCGCGACCTGCACGTACTCAGCCAGGCGGCCGTCGCCGACTACGGAGACGACCGCGCATTCGGCAGTGAAACGGCCAGCGGAGGGGCCGCGGCGCGTAATGCGGCCAGCGCCTCCGCGGCCTCGGCTCCGTCAATTGCGTCCGGCATGAGTTTGTCGGCGGGATCGGCGCGGGCTGTGCAGCAGCTCAATAGGGCGAGCGTGCCGCACAGCCCGGCCAATCCCGTTCTCAAACTCGCCGGATTCAGTTGGTGTACGCCGGATCCTCCGGCGGCAGCGGAACGACCGGCTGGTCCTTCAGGATGTTCGCCATCGCGCCGAACCACGTCTGTGCGGGCGTCTTGCCACCGAACATGTTTCCGGTGCCGCAGGTGTTCACGCTGCCGACGCCGTTGTAGCAAAGGCCGCCGCTGCCGCCTTCCGGACGGAACACCATTGCCGCACCCGCCATTTGCGGCGTCCCGGCCACGAAGGTCGCCGAGCCGTTGTTCTGGGTCGTGCCCGTCTTGCCGACGAGCGGACGGTTCCACCCGACTCCCTCGGCCGCCTTGGCCGACGTGCCGCCGGGCTGGTCGTCCTTGCTCATCCCGACCGCCAGGGAGTTCGCGAGGCCTTCCGGCACGACCTGCTCGCACGGCGCTTCCTTGATCGGCACTGGCTTGCCGTCGCGGTCGGTCACCGACGCCAGCGGGGTCGGCGGGCACCATTTGCCGCCGCTCAGGATGGTCGCGGCGACGTTCGCCATTTCCAGGCCGCTGGTCGGGCTGAAGCCGAGGGTGAACGCACCCGTGCCCGGATAGTTCGGTTTGGGGCCGTAAGCCTGCGCCTGGGTCTGGTTCTTGCCCGACTCGTTGGACTTCGGGTCGACGCGGCCGCCGCCCGGGTTGCTCGCCATGGTTTCGCGCATGCCGAGCTTGATCGCCATGTCGATGCCCGGTCCGGTGCTGCCGATCTTGTCCTCCAGCGCCACGAACGCGGTGTTCGGCGAGGTCGCCAGCGCGTTCTGCAACGAAGCCGACTCGGGGTAACCGTTGCCCGCGTTGCCCACGCAGTACCAGCGTGAGTTCAGCGGCGGGCCGGTCGGCGGGCAATGGTTGCCGCCACCGGTGAAGACGTGCGAGGTGTACCCGTTGCCGACTGGGATGTTGCTGTAGATCCCGGCGACATGCTGGTTCAACGCCGCCGCGGCGGTGAAGATCTTGTAGCTCGACCCCGCGCCCCCAGTGTTGAACACACCGGACGGAAGTGCGTACGTCGTCTGCCCTTGATCCGCGTCGATGCCGTAATCCCGGTTCGCCGCGAGCGCCACCACCTCATGCCGGTCCTTGCCGGGCCGGATCAGCGAAAGCGTGTTCGCGACGTTCTTCTGGGTTTTGTTCACCTGTGTCTCGGCCGAGACCTTCGCCTCGTGGTTGGCCCTCTCGTCCAGCGTGGTCTTGATCGTGTACCCGCCGGTGTACAGCTGGTCCTCCGTCATCCCGGACTTGAGCAGATAGTCCTGGACGTACTGGCAGAAGAATCCGTTTTCCGGTCCCGCGCCGGTGCAGTTCGCGGCCGGCTTCGTCGGGGTGTCCGGCACCACGCCGAGCGGTTCCGCCTTGAACTTGTCCGCGTCCGCCTTCGCCAGCTTCTGGTTGCTGACCATCCGGTCGAGCACCAGGTTGCGCCGCTTCGTCGCCTTGTCCGGGTGGTTCCACGGGTCGAAGACGATCGGGTTGTTCACGATGCCGGCGAGCAGCGCGGCCTGCGGCACGGTCAGGTTCTCCGGCGTGGTGTTGAAGTAGGCGTGCGCGGCCGCTCCGACCCCGTAGATCTGCCGGGAGAACTCGACGATGTTGAGGTAGCCGGCGAGGATCTGGTCCTTCGAGAGCTTGGTCTCGAGGTTGATCGCGATCCGGGCTTCCTTGAGCTTGCGCGAGAGGGTCTGCTCCTGCGCCTTCGCCTGACCGGTCTTGTCGCCCCGGTAGACGACGTTGATCAAGTAGTTCTTCACGTACTGCTGCGTGATCGTCGAGGCGCCCTGCGTGTCCCCGCCCGCGGTGTTGGAGACGGCGGCGCGCAGCGTCCGTCCCCAGTTCACCCCGTGGTGCTCGTAGAACGCCTTGTCCTCGGCTGACAGCAGCGCCCACTTCAGAGCCGGGTTGATCTGATCCGGCCGGACCGGGATCCGGTACTGCTTGTACAGCGTCGCGATCGGCTTGCCGCCGGAGTCGGTGATGGTCGTCACCAGCGGCGGCGGGACGTCGGCGAGGTCGGACGACGTCTTGTCGACTGTTTCGCTCGCCTGGTTGGACACGACCCCCGCGGTGCCGACCACCGGGAACATGATCCCGGCGACCAGCACCCCTGCCAGCAGGCACAGGCCGAGCAGCTTGAAAAGACCATCCGTTTTGCGCACGAAAGCCAGGGTACTGAAGGGCCGTGTCGCCTTCGTGACCTCAGCCCCGCGCGCCCCCTCCGGCGATCATTAACGGGACCCCGTGACTTGACCTCAGGTAACGGAATGCATGCTAGGTCTCGACGGAGGGAACCGAGGGACCCTACAGTCCGTCAACGTCTCACGTAGATGCCGACAGACGGAGCAGCCCGGGTGGGAGCCTGGCTGGTCCGGACAGCGGCAGCGGCACCGGGGAGGTGCCGTCACCGACGTGCGGCGCAGTGGGAAACGCTCGCGGGGGTGGGAGCGGGAGCTTCGCCTTCGCTGGTGCCATACACCAGATGAGGGAGCTGGGGGTATGCAAACCAATCAGGTTGGCTGGCGGGTCGATGCCTCGTGCCGGGACGCTGATCCCGACGGGTTGTTCGTGCGAGGCGCCGAGCAGAACAGGGCGAAAGCCGTGTGCATGGGGTGCCCGGTCCGCACCGAATGCCTCGCCGAGGCGCTCGACGGCCGGATCAATTTCGGGGTCTGGGGCGGGATGACGGAACGGGAGCGGCGCGCCCTGCTGCGCCGTCGCCCGGACGTGACCAGCTGGACCGATCTGCTCGAAGCGGCCAAGCGGGACGCGCTGGCCGCCGCGGCGGGCTGACTTTCTCGTGAGCGGCGGTGCCGGTGAGGACCGGCGCCGCCACTCACGACGTCAGTTTCACTCCGATGTCGCGCAGGCCTTCGAGGTCGTGCACGTCACCGGCGAGCGCGGGCACCCGGGTCAGCGGCACTTCCGGATGCGCGCGGGTGAAGCGCGCGAGCAGGCGGTTCTCACGTTCGGCCAGCGCGACCCGGTCGGCGTGCAGCCGCAGCACGGCCTCGGCGAGCGGCGCGTTCTGCACCGACTCGGCGGCGGTCAGCGCTTCGGTCGCGGACAGCGGCGCGAGCACCGGGTGGGTGCGGTTGGCGACCAATCCGGCCAGCGGCATCGACTCTCCGGCCAGCCGCTCCACGAAGTAGGACGCCTCGCGCAGCGCGTCCGGCTCCGGCGCGGCCACCACCAGGAACGACGTGCCGGACGACCGCAGCAGTTCTGCGGTCTTGCGCGCGCGTTCGCGGAATCCGCCGAACATGCTGTCGAAGGCCTGCATGAACGCCGACGCGTCGGCGAGCAGCTGGCCGCCGATGATCGTCGACACGGCCTTCGCGAACATCGAGAACCCGGCGCTGACCACCTTGCGCAGACCCCAGCCGCCGGCTTTCGCCGGACCGGTGAGCAGCCGGATCATCCGGCCGTCGAGCGCGGTGGACAGCCGGGTCGGCGCGTCGAGGAAGTCGAGCGCGGACCGGCTCGGCGGCGTGTCGACGATGATCAGATCCCATTCGTCGGTCGCCGCCAGCTGGCCCAGCTTCTCCATCGCCATGTACTCCTGCGTGCCGGAGAACGACGTGGAAATGGTCTGGTAGAAGGGGTTTTGCAGCAGCTGCTCGGCCCGCTCCGGACCGGCGTGCACGCGCACCATGTCGTCGAACGTGCGGCGCATGTCGAGCATCATCGCCCACAGTTCGCCCTTGGGCTCGAAGCCCTCGACCCGCACCTGCTTCGGGTGATTGCCCAGTTCGCGCAGCCCGAGCGCCTGCGCGAGCCGGCGTGCCGGGTCGATCGTGAGGACCACGGTCTGCCTGCCGCGTTCGGCGGCCCGCAACGCGAGCGCCGCCGCGGTGGTGGTCTTGCCGACGCCGCCGGAACCGCAGCACACGATCACGCGGCTGGCCGGGTCGTCGAGGAGGGCGTCCACGTCGAGCGTCGTGTCGGCGGCAGGCATCAGCGCACCCCCTGTTCCTGCAGCGTTTCGGCGAGTTCGTAGAGCGCGGCGACGTCCACGCCGTCGGTGAGGTCCGCCAGCTCCAGCGTGGGCAGGTCGGCCTCGGCGAGCTGTTCGCGGGCCCGCTGCTCGGCGGCGACGCGGACGGCGTGCTCCACGGTTTCCTCCACGAGCGCCTCCAGCGTCGCCTCCGGCAGGTTCAGCCCGGCCGAGGCGAGGCCGGAGCGCACCCGGTCGGCGTCCACCCGGCCGTCGGCGGCCGCGGTCACCGAGCGCGCGGGCAGCCGCGGCGGGCGGACCCGGTTTACCAGCACCGCGCCCGGCCGCAGGTCGGCTCCGTCCAGTTCGGCCACCGCCTCGACGGTCTCGCGGACCGGCATCTCCTCCAGCAGCGTGGTGAGGTGCACGGCGGTCTCGCCGGAGTGCAGCAGCCGCACGACGCCGTCGGCCTGGCCGCGGATCGGGCCGGTCTTGGCGAGGTCGGTGAGAGCCTTGGTGACGTCGAGGAACTTCACCACACGGCCGGTCGGTGGCGCGTCGACCACGACCGCGTCGTAGGTGTGGCGTCCGTCGGATTCCGTGCGCCCGACGCATTCCTTGATCTTCCCGGTGAGCAGGACGTCGCGAAGGCCCGGCGCGAGCGTGGTGGCGAACTCGATCGCCCCCATCCGGCGCAGCGTCCGCCCGGCGAAACCGAGGTTGTAGAACATCTCGAAGTACTCGAGCAGCGCCGCTTCGACGTCGATGTGCAGCGCGCGAAGTTCGCCGCCGCCGGGGACCGACGCGATCCGCTGTTCGGCGTACGGCAGCGGTTCGGTGTCGAAGAGCTGCGCGATGCCCTGGCGGCCCTCGACCTCGATCAGCAGCACCCGGCGGCCGCCCGCGGCCAGCGCGAGACCCAGCGCCGCGGCGAGCGTGGTCTTGCCGGTTCCGCCCTTGCCGGTGACGAAATGCAGCCGGGCCCTGGCGAGCTCGTCGGTCCAGCCAGCGGAGGGTGTGGTCACATCCCCAACACTAAACCGGTGCTCAGCTGGCCAGCATCATGACGCTGACCGCAGCGGCGACCACCGCGACGACGATCCAGGTCACCAGGCCCGGCAGCACGGTCAGCGTGAGCACTGCCACCACGATCAGCCCGGTAAGGGTGACCGCGCCGGAAATGGCCACCTGGCCCGAGTCGTTCACCCGGTCCCGCGTTTTGGCCATCACCGCCAGCACGAGCGGTATCCCGGCCGCGGCGAGCAGCACGGTCGCGACGATCCGCCAGGTCTCCACACGCCCACGCTAGCGACCTCGTGAGCGGCGATCACGGTTCTCGCCGCGATGGCCGCTCACGAGCGACGATCGGATGTGAAGTGACCCACACTCGCCCGGCTCGGCCGGGCTGTCCCCTGGACGGGTGACGGGCTTTCGGCGGCGGCGGTCCGGAGGGGCCTTGCCCGCTTGGTTACGCTCCCGAGTCATGAGTGCGACCAAATGGGAGTACGCCACCGTCCCGCTGCTGATCCACGCGACGAAGCAGATCCTCGACCAGTGGGGCGAGGACGGCTGGGAGCTGGTGACCGTGCTGCCCAACCCGAGCGGCGAACAGCACGTCGCGTACCTGAAGCGGCCGAAGAGCTGAGGGGGCGGCGTTGACCTGGAGCGACCGGCTCGCCGAGCTCGGCATCGAACTGCCCGGAGTCGCCGCACCGCTGGCCGCGTACGTGCCGGCCGTGCGCACCGGCTCGCACGTCTACACCTCCGGCCAGCTGCCCTTCGTCGACGGCACGCTCGCCGCGACCGGCAAGGTCGGCGGCGAGGTCAGCCCGGAGGAAGCCAAGAGCCACGCCCGCACGGCGACGCTCAACGCGCTGGCCGCGGTGCACGCCCTCGTCGGCATTGACTCTGTTGTCCGGATTGTCAAGGTGGTCGGGTTCGTCGCCTCCGCGGAGGGCTTCACCGGCCAGCCCGCGGTCGTGAACGGGGCGTCCGAGCTGCTCGGCGAGATCTTCGGCGACGCCGGGGTGCACGCACGGTCGGCCGTCGGCGTCGCGGAGCTTCCGATCGCGTCGCCGGTGGAAGTCGAACTGATCGTGGAGGTGGAGTGATGGACCCCGACATCGAACAGTCTCTGCACGAACTGCTGCTGCGTCTCGCCGGCCGCACGCCCGACCAGCTGTTGTGGCGTTTCCGCGACTGGCTCGGCGAAGGCGCGATGGGGACGCTCGCGCGGACCCTGCCGAGGTCTTTGCTCAAGCACAGGATCGATTTGGACCAGGCGGAGTACCGCCTGCTCGTGGCGGGTCTGATCCCGCACGGCGCCGACTGGCACCAGGTGAGTTCCACGCTGGGGGTAGACGACGTCACCGAGACCCGGTACACATTCACGCAGAGTGCGCCCGAATGGGTGAACTCCGTCGACTCTGTGTCCGTCTTGCTCCACGCGACGTTGCGTGGACGCGCGGATGTGGGGGAAGTACGGCAGAGCTGGCGGCGCCTCGGCACCGCCGGCGAGAGCGGGGCGAAGCGAGTCCTGCTGGTGACGGCGACCGCGGGACAGCCCCGGCTCACCGGTGAACTGCAGCGGGTGCTGCGGGTCATGGGGGACGAGGAGCCCAGCGTCGAGGTCATCCCGCCGCGCTTCGACCTTCCCGGGTACCACCGGGCCGCGCTCGCCGAGTCCGAGCTGGTCTGCGTAGGCGCCGCGGGCGCCGGTCATCGACTTGTCGCCGCTTAACGCTCGTTGCCGCCAGGCGAGCTGGGAGGAGCAGAGCCATGGTGGAGGTTCACGACGGCCCGATGGACGGGTTCTCGGTGCCCCTGCGCCTGCATAACTTGTTGCTGGCCCTGGCGGGCCGCATCGACGACAGCGCGCTCACCGAAGCGCGGGAACTGATCGCTCGCGCCCACATCGACGAGGCGGTGGAACTCACCACCGGCACGTTGATCGCGGGCCGGATCCCGGTGAGCGAGGCCGAACAGCGCGAGCTGGCGCTCGTGCTCGAGATGAGCCGGTCGGACGCGACGCTCGCGAACGACCTGCTGGTCACCGACCACGAGCCGATGCACACGCACCGGTTCACGGGCGACAACCAGCCCGAGTTCGGTCTCGCCGAGGCGCTCGACCGCACCCTGCAGGTGCTGCCCGACGTGCGTTCCGTGCACGCGGTGTGGCGCAACACCCCGGCGGGCAGCGTGCCGGGCGCGCTCCCGCAGCGGGTCGTGCTGGTCGAGCTGGGCCCCGAGGGCAACCCGCCCGCGGTCGCCTTCCGCGTCGACACCGCGCTGCGCCGGGCGGGCATCCGCTCGGTCGTAGAGGTGAGCGGCCCGGGGATCCCGCAGTCGGACTACCACCAGGCCGCGGGTGCCGTCGCGAGCCCGGTGTGGGTCACCGGCAGCACGCATTCGGCCCCGGACTATCGGCCGGACCCGGCTCCGCAGCGCAGTGCCCCGGCACCCGCTTCGGCTCCGGTGCCCGAACCGGTTTCGGAAGCGCCGAGCCGCCACGGGCACCGTCAGCCCGAACCGGAACCGGTGGCCGCCGAGCCGGTGGTGCCGGTCGCGCCCGTGGTGCCGATCGTGCAGTCCGTACCCGCACAGCCGGTCTCGATGCCGGAGCCGTCGGCTGAGCCCGCCGCGCCTTCGGAGC
Source organism: Amycolatopsis sp. NPDC054798 (assembly GCF_053611505.1). Taxonomy (NCBI): domain Bacteria; kingdom Bacillati; phylum Actinomycetota; class Actinomycetes; order Pseudonocardiales; family Pseudonocardiaceae; genus Amycolatopsis; species Amycolatopsis sp. NPDC054798. The sequence continues at coordinate 9,135 of NZ_JBSHAM010000155.1, forward strand.
GTCCGCGGTCAGCCGGGTCTGAGACGCGTGCCGAGCGCACATCGGACCTGACGCCGTCCGAAGTGGCGCAGCTGCGCCGGGCGCTGGCTGAGGACCCGGAGAAGGGCCGCGAGATCGCTGCGGGCAAGCCGAGCATGCACGAGGTGGTCGAACTGCCCGCGCTGGATCTGGACGATCCGAGCCTGTCCGAACGCGACCGCGCGCTGCTGCGCGAGCTGCACGAGGAACTGGCTGAGCGCGAGCGGGCCGAGGCTGCCCGGTTGAGGCTTAACGGCGCGTCCCGTTCGGGCGGGGACCAGCACTGGTCCTGAAGTCCCAGTTGTTCTGTGAAAGGGCCCCTCGTGATTCCCGCGAGGGGCCCTTTCGCGGCTTCGGGCTGACGCGGTCTGTGCGGGCCGCTTGGAGGGGTCCGCGAGGTGACACAAGTAATCCGCGACGCGTACGGATTGCGAGGTATGTTGCCCGGGTGGAACGGCCGCGTGAATTCGTTTTCGACATCCCCGCCCGTCCCGGCATCGCGATCCGGGACAACGCGGATGGCCCGCCGGCGACCCCGAAGGACGCCGCCACGGTGATCCTCCTTCGGGACACCCCGGGCGGGGTGGAGGTGTTCCTCCAGCACCGGGTGAAGGGCATGGCGTTCGCCGGCGGGATGACTGTGTTTCCCGGCGGCGGGGTGGATCCGCGCGACGCCGACGCGTCCGTGGCCTGGGCCGGGCCGCCGCCGTCGTGGTGGGCCGAGCAGTTCACCTGCGACGAAAGCCTCGCCCGCGCGCTCGTGTGCGCCGCGGTGCGGGAGACGTTCGAAGAGTCCGGCGTACTGCTGGCCGGGACCGAGGACGCGGTGGTCGCGGACGTCACGCCGTACCACGAAGCACGGAAAGCCTTGGAATCACGGGAAATCTCGCTCGCCGGATTCCTCGCCGACGCTGGGCTCACTTTGCGCGCGGACCTGCTGCACCCGTATTCGCACTGGGTCACGCCGCCGCAGGAAAAGCGTCGATACGACACCCGGTTTTTCGTCGCGAAACTGCCCGAGGGCCAGCGCGCGGACGGCGCGACCTCCGAAGCCGTCGCCGCCGGTTGGCAGCCGCCCTCCGAGGCGGTCGCGGACGCGCGCGAAGGCCGTCGCACGCTGATGCCGCCGACCTGGCTGACCCTCGTCGAACTCGCCGAGTTCGCCGCCGCCGACGCGGTGCTCGGCGAGCCGCGCGAGATCGTGAAGACCGTGCCGACCCTCGTCCGGGACGGCGAGAACATCCGCGTAGTCCTCGATACTTCGGAGTCCTGAGTGACCGCTCCTGCTTATGGCGTGCTGCGCCGCGTTTCCGAGACCGCGTCGGTGCTGCTGGAGAACAACCCGTCCACGATGACGCTGGAGGGCACCAACACCTGGGTGCTGCGCGCCCCCGACGCCGCGGCCTCGGTGGTCGTCGACCCCGGCTATCACGATCTGGACCACCTGGAGAAACTCGCCGCCGTCGGCCCGGTCGAGCTGATCCTGCTGACGCACCACCATCCGGATCACGCCGAGGGCGCGCCCTGGTTCGCTTCGAAAACGGGCGCTCCGGTGCGAGCCTTCGACCCGTCGCTCTGCGTCGGCGCGTCCCCTTTCGCCGACGGCGACGTCTTCACCGCAGGCGGCCTGGAGTTCCGCGTCGTGCACACCCCCGGCCACACCGACGATTCGGTGTCGCTGCTGGTCTCAGGCCAGATCCTGACCGGAGACACCATCCTCGGCCGAGGCACGACGGTTCTGCACGACCTGGGCGACTACCTGCGCTCGCTGCGCAAACTGATCGCCCTGCCGGACGGCACCCCGGGCCTGCCCGGCCACGGCCCGGAGCTGCCTGATCTGCCCGCGACCGCGCGGGAGTATTTGGCGCACCGGGAACAGCGCCTGGATCAGGTGCGTTCCGCCTTGCGAACGCTCGGCGAAAACGCGACGCCGCGGCAAGTGGTCGAGGTCGTCTACGCCGACGTCGACCGTGCGCTGTGGGCACCGGCCGAGGCGAGCGTGCGGGCACAACTGGACTACCTACGGGCTTCTTCGGAGGACGGACAATGAGCGACGTCGAGGTCGAGTTCTACTGGCGGCCAGGCTGCGGATTCTGCTCGGCCCTGCGCCGGCCGCTGATGGCAAGCGGCCTGCCAGTCCGGGAGATCAACATCTGGGAGGAGCCGGGCGCGGCCGAGCGCGTGCGCGCGGTGGCGAACGGAAACGAGACGGTGCCCACGGTGATCGTCGGGTCGACCGCGCTGGTGAACCCGACGTTCGACGAGGTCAAGGCCGCGGTGGCCGCGGAAACGGCCGCCTGAGGACGGTTTCGGGCGATTCCCGGGCTTGCTGCGGACGCGTATCGCGCTGGCCCGGGCAGCTCCGCTGGCGCGGCAGAGCACGGCTAACTCATCGCCGCGCTCTCGCGTCGACCGCGCTCTCGCGTCGACCGCGCTCTCGCGTCGACCGCGACCGTGACCGCGACCGCGCGCCGACTCACCCTCGCGCTGACCGCAGCCTCGTGGCGACCGCCCTCCGCTGGCCGCAGCCGAGACCGCCGAGGCCCGGCAGCGGCGTACTTCCCGCCAGGACGACTCCGATTCGACCTGCCAGGGAGCCCCGGAGCAGCCCCGGAGCGAACCGCCCTCCGCTCGCGCTAGTCAGCCCGCCGGTCACCGAGGCACCATCGGCATTAAGTAGTACTTCAATCCCACCTCCCCTCCGTCCCCGTCCGCCGGAGTCAGCACGCACGCCCGCAACCCCGGCTGGATCGCCAGCCGCACCCGTTCCCCGGCGAACGGGGTGAGCGCGTCCAGCAGGTACCGGGCCTGAAACGACGGCGACGTCCGGCCACCGCAAACGTTTGCCTTCAGTAGTTCCTCTGCCTCGCCGGTGTCCTGGCGCGCACTCGCCAGCCGGAGGTGCGCATCGCCGACTTCCAACGTCAGGACCCGCCGGTCCTCGGAATAGACCCCGACCCGGCGAATGGCGGCGGCCAGCTCGTCGGCACCGACCTCCACTTCCGTGTCGACCGCGTCGGACGGGATGGCGTCCGAGGACAGGAACCCCGCGTCGAGGACTGCCGTGGTGACGGCACCCCCGGGCCAGCTCAGGGCGAAGTGGCCAGCGTCGGCGTGCAGTCCCACGGAATCAGCACTGTGGCGGGCGGCTTCGGTCAGCAAGGTGGCTGGGACCAGGACGTCGATGGGTTCCCGGACTTCCCGCAGCGGCAAGCGAGCGACGGCCATGCGGTAGCGGTCCGAGGCTGTCAGACGCAGCTCATCGCCGATCGATTGCACACGTACGCCGGTGAATACCGGGAGGGGATCGTCCTTCGAGGCCGTGCCCGCGACGGTGCGCAACGCCGTGCCGAGAGCGATGCCGTCCACTTTGGACAGTAAGGGTGGCGGCTTTGGATCGTGGTGCAGGTCGCGGTCCAGCAGGGGCAGGGCGAAGCGGGCGCTGTCGGTTCGGATCGCGAGGCGAGTTCCTTCGACGGCCAGCCGGACCTGGTCGACATCCAGCATCCGGACCGTTTCGGCGAACGGCGCGGCTGGCACTACGACTTCACCGTCGAGGTGCGTGGTTGCCGGACAGGACAGCTGCACGGCCAGGTCGCGGTCGTTGCCGGACACCACGAGACCGTCGGCGTTAGCTCGCAAGCGCAGCCGGGATTGCCGGGACAGGAGTCGGGCTACGGCGGTCGCGGCCGCCGCTAGCGGCCGTACGAAAGAAGTGAGATCCATGCCACGCAAAGT
>NZ_JBSHAM010000156.1:0-12842 GCF_053611505.1 Amycolatopsis sp. NPDC054798
TGCTTGTCAAGGCGGGAAAGATGCCTTGACAAGCACCCCCGAACCGCAGGGAAGGCTTCGTATCGGGGTGCAGGGCGGGGGCTGGCTGCCTGGATTGGTTTGGGTGTGGTGGTGGCGGTTTGGTGGGTGGGGCTAGCGCCCCAATGTGGCATTGGGTGCGTGGGACGCAACGAATGTGGCATTGGGTGCGTCAGATGCATCCAATGTGGCATTGGGTGCGACGAGTCGGGTGGGGCGGGCCGTGAAGGGCCCCTTGAGGGAATCTGAGTCCGTGAAGGGGCCCCTCACGGACCGGGGGCGAGTCGTGAGGGGATCAGTGGCTGTGAAGGGGTCCCTCGCGGTCGTCAGTCGGTGAGCAGGTCCAGTGCGTGGTCGCCGGTGCGTTCTACGGTCAGGCCTGCTTTGGCGATGACTCGGATCAGCTGGTCCACAGTGGACGGTTCGGTTCGCGAGGTGGCCAGAACGGCGGCCAGCTTTCCCTTGTAGGCCTTGTTGAAGTGGCTCACGGTAGTGCGGTTGCCGTTCGCGTCCTCGGTGACTACGCGGACGGTGACCGCGTCGGGGCGCAGTTTCGCGAAGGCGGCGTAGGTGCCTGAGCGGAGGTCCACGATCAGGCCTTCGACGTCGCGCAGCACCGGTTCCAGGACTGGCTTCCACAATCCCCGGACGGTGCCTAGCGCGGGAACCGTGTTGCCGCCGGAGAGGCGGTAGGCGGGGATGGGGTCGGTCGCTGCGACGACGCCGAACAGCGAGGACGTGACGGCCAGTCGCTGCTGTGCCTTGGCCAGTCCGGCGCGGGTGAAGCTTTTGATGTCCAGTGCGTCGTAGAGGACGCCGGTGTAGCGGCGCAGCGCGGGCATCGTGGGGGAGGTCCAGAGCTGGGCGTTGCGGGTGACCTCGTCGGCTTGGCGTGCCGAGATCCCGAGGGCGGCGAGGCTGGCGGGAACGTCTCCGGCCAGTTCGACCAGTGCGTCGGCCAGTTTGGCGCGCACCGGATTCAGTTCGGGGAACGACAGCGCGTCCAGATCAAGCGGCGCGCCTTTGCCGCCGTCGGCCTTGGTTTCGGAAGGAGGGAGGAGCACCAGCACCCCCGGAGCGTAACCGCCGCGTAATCCAGGTGCGGCGGCCGTGTGCCGCTCCTTACTCTGCTCGCATGGAACTGACCTGGCGCCCGCTCACGCTCGCCGACGCCGGCGAGTTCACCCGGCTCTACACCCTCGCGGAGGAAGCCGACCGCACCGGCGAGCACTGGAGCGAGGACGATGCGCGCCAGGAGCTGTCGGGCCCCTTGATCGATCTGCCCGGCGCGAGCATCGGAGCCTGGGACGGTTCACGCCTGGTGAGCTACGCGCTGGTCATTCCCCGCGCCGCCGCCGACCCGGTGCATCAGCCGCACGTCGCGGCGTTGACCGACCCCGCGTACCGGAACGACGAGGTCGTTTCGGCGTTGACGGAGTGGCTCGTGCGCACGGCGCGGAGCGTCCACGCCCGGCACTTCCCGGACGCGAAGCTCGAACTGCACGCTGGTGCGCACGAGAACGAACACTGGTACATATCGCTGCTCGAACGCGGCGGGTTCAAGCAGGAGCGGACCTTCGTGGAGATGCGCGCGGACCTGTCCGCGCTGCCCCCGGCCCCGCCGCTTCCGGACGATCTCGTGCTGGTCGCCTGGGAGGAGCGCTACGACGCCTTGGTGCTCGACGCGCGCAACGCCTCGTTCGCCGGGCACTGGGGCAGCACCTGGCTCTCCTCGGACGAGTGGGCGCACCGGTTCCGTAACTGCAAGGACTTCGTGCCGGACGTCTCGTTCCTCCTCCTTTCCCCGGAACGCGACCGGGTGGTGGCGTTCGTGATGTCGTCGTTCTACGAGGCGGAGGCACTCGCGACGGGCGTGCGGGAGCTGCAAGTCAGCTACGTCGGCACCCTGGCCGAGGCCCGCGGGCGAGGTCTGGCATCGGCGTTGCTGGCGCACACCCTCGAAGCTGGCCGGGCGGCTGGCTTCGAGCGGTCGTCGCTGTCGGTGGACGTGGACAACGCCCACCGGGCGCTCTCGGTGTACGAGCGGTGCGGGTATCAGGTGGCTGAGCGGAGTTACGGGTACGTTCTGCCGCTCAGCTGACCGCCGCCCGAGGTCTTTGTCCGGACGGGTTGGCCCGCGTTCCGTGGTCGCCGGGGCTCTGCACTCGGGCGCTCGCTGCACCTGATCGATCAGCCTGGCGACCTGCATCACTACCGGATCCACGATCTTCCGTCGCTATGCCCGATTCGCCACCTCGGCCGCCACGCACCCGCTGGTTTTTGCGCGAACGCACCAACCTCACCGCTCTCGCCGCGACCGCCGAGCAGCACCACCTCCACGACTACGCCTGCGCTCTGCCGCACCTCATGCACGACACCTTCGTCATCTACGGCTTCTACGACGACATGAGCACCGGACTGGCCGTCGCCGCCCGAGCGGCACCGGCGAACGAGGACTCCCGCGCCGAAGGGCCCACTCTCAACGATCTAGGGCGACTGCACCTCACGCTGAGGCTGCTGAGGCTGCACCTCACGTGAGGCTGCCGAGGCCGCACCTCACGTGAGGCCGCTGAGGCGTCCGCTCCAGCCGCGTTTGCCGTCGCCCGCGTCCGCTCCAGCCGCGTTCGCCGTCGTCCGCGTCCGCTCCAGGCGGCCCTGATCCAATCCGCAATCACCCAATCCTCAATGCGCGCCCTTCGCCGACACGCAAAACACATTGCCTTCCGGATCCTCCAGCACCGTCCATTCCAACCCGGGCACCTCGTGCTGCCCCAGCTCCGCCGCGCCCAGCCCGACCAGCCGCCGGACCTCGGCCTCCCGGTCGTCCGCGCCGAAGTCCACGTGCACGCGGTTCTTCCCGCTCCGCGGCTCCGGCACCCGCTGGAATCCCAGCCGAGGCCCGCCCGGCGACGGACTCTCCAGCATCACGAACTCGCCGTAGTCCGCGGCCACCGCCACACCCAGCGCCGCCGTCCAGAACTCCGCCAGGCGCTGCGGCTCGGCGCAGTCGACGGTGATCATGCCCATCTCCAAACCCATGCCCGCACGCTAACCGCGACCACCGACAAAAACCGCGTCCGGCGATAACCCGCATGCGTCGCGGCCAGGGGGTTGACTACTCTGTGCGAAACGTCTAAAGCCCGCTTAACGCAGGGAGTTCCCAGTGATCACCAGGATGTCGTCGTTGTTCCTCCGCACGCTGCGCGAGGATCCGGCGGACGCCGAGGTACCCAGCCACCGGCTGCTGGTACGCGCCGGCTACGTCCGCCGGGTCGCCCCGGGTGGTTACTCGTGGCTGCCGCTCGGGCTGCGCGTGCTGCGCCGCGTCGAAGAGACCGTGCGCGAGGAGATGAACGCGATCGGCGCGCAGGAGATCCAGTTCCCCGCGCTGCTGCCCCGCGAACCGTACGAGGCCACCAACCGCTGGACCGAGTACGGCGACAACCTCTTCCGCCTCAAGGACCGCAAGGGAGCCGACTACCTCCTCGGCCCGACGCACGAGGAGCTGTTCGCGCTCACCGTGAAGGGGGAGTACAGCTCCTACAAGGACTTCCCGGTCACGCTGTACCAAATCCAGACCAAGTACCGCGACGAGGCGCGCCCTCGCGCGGGCATCCTGCGCGGCCGCGAGTTCGTCATGAAGGACTCCTACTCCTTCGACCTCGACGACGAAGGCCTGGAGAACTCCTACCAGGCCCACCGCAACGCTTACATCAAGCTGTTCGACCGTCTCGGCCTCGAGTACGTCATCGTGGCCGCCACGTCCGGCGCGATGGGCGGGTCGGCGTCCGAGGAGTTCCTCGCGGTCGCGGAGAACGGCGAGGACACCTTCGTCCGCAGCACCGAGTCGGGCTACGCGGCGAACGTTGAAGCGGTGGTCACGCCGGTGCCCGCTGTCCAGCCGATCGAGGGCCTGCCCGAGGCGCAGGTCCACCACACTCCCAACACGCCGACCATCGAGACCCTCGTCGCGTTCTTCAACGCCGCCGGGCTGGGCCGCGAGTTCACCGCGGCGGACACGCTGAAGAACGTCCTGGTCAAGACGCGCCAGCCGGGCGCGAAGGAGTGGGAGCTGCTCGGCATCGGCGTCCCGGGCGACCGCGAGGTGGACTTCAAGCGCCTCGAAGCGGCGCTCGAACCCGCCGAGGTGGAGCTGCTCGAAGAAGCCGATTTCGCGAAGAACCCGTTCCTCGTCAAGGGCTACATCGGCCCGAAGGCGCTGCAGGAGAACGGGGTCCGCTACCTCGTCGACCCGCGCGTGGTCGAGGGGACGGCCTGGCTGACCGGCGCCGACCAGCGCGACCACCACGTGCTCGACCTGGTCGTCGGCCGCGATTTCACCCCGGACGGCACCATCGAGGCCGCCGAGGTCCGCGAGGGCGACGCGTCGCCGGACGGGCACGGCACGCTGGTCGCCGCGCGCGGCATCGAGATCGGGCACATCTTCCAGCTCGGCCGCAAGTACACCGACGCCTTCGAGGTCGACGCGCTCGGCCCGGACTCCAAGCCGGTCCGGATCACCATGGGCTCCTACGGCGTCGGCGTCTCCCGGCTGGTCGCGGTGCTCGCCGAGCAGAACCACGACGAGCAGGGCCTGGTGTGGCCGCGCGAGGTGTCGCCGTTCGACGTGCACGTGGTCATCGCGGGCAAGGACGAGACGGTGCGCGAGGGCGCGGAGAAGCTCGCCGCGGAACTCGACTCGGCCGGTCTCGAAATCATCCTCGACGACCGCAAGGCCACCCCGGGCGTCAAGTTCGCCGACGCGGAACTCCTCGGCGTCCCGACGATCCTCGTCGTCGGCCGCGGTCTCGCGAACGGGCTGGTCGAGGTCAAGGACCGGCGCACCGGCGAACGCGAAGAGATCGCTGTCGACTCGGTCGTCGACCATCTGGCGAAGCTCGTCCGCGGCTGAAGCCGGTGGGCTGGTTCGGACGCAAACGCCGCGACGACGGCGGGTACCAGGACAACGCCGCGCTGAGCGGCTTCGGCGGGTACGAGCCGTCTGACGCGCCGAAGTTCCCGAGCGCCGGGTACGGGAAAACCGACCCGGCGCCGGGGCCGTCCGAACCAGCCCCGGAGCCGCGGCCGGGCGAGGACCCGATGCGGCAAACCCTCACCCCGGCACAGCTCAAGCAGGCCGCGCCGCGGAAAACCAACCTCCGCCTGGTCAAGGCAGTCCCGATCGTCATCCTGATCGGGGTGTTCGGCTACAACCTCTTCTCCGCCAAGGGCCACCATTCCGCCAGCACGGACGAGACCCCGCGCGCCCCGCGCACCTACCAGCCGGACCCCAGGGTCGTCGTGCCGCCGGTGGTCGCGGGATGGCAGTCAGTGGCAGGCAAAGACGGCAGCTACGCGTACGACGTGCCGCCGTCCTGGGCACCCGCGCCGACCACGCTGCACGGCTGGGACCCGGCCGCCGGATCGCCCGGGATCAACCTGTCCACCAGTGCGTTCCTCGGCAAGGGCAGCTGCAAGGAAGACCCGGTCGGCCAGATCGGCGGCGCTGGTTTCACCACCGAGAAGACCGGCGACGCCGCTGAAGCCGCCCGTAAGGCGGTCACCGACCTGGGCGTCAGCGCGTACACCGGCGAAGGCGCTTCGGCTGCGAAGGTGACGCCTGGCGCGCCGGAGAAGACTGAAGTCAAGATCGAGAACCAGAGTCGCGAAGGCACGCTCGTGGTCGCCGAAGTGGTCCCGAGCGGCAACGTAGCGTGCAAGCCGCAGAGCGTGCTGGCCGGTGCGCTCGCGCTCCCGGCTGGCGAAAAATCGGCCGTCCTGGTCGCATACTCCGAACAAGGCCGCCCGGGATCTGCGTCCCGGGACGACCTCGTCCGGATCCTGCACAGCTACCGAGGCGTCCCGGCCGCGGACCGGTCCACGACCACGCCGCCGCCGGCCACGCGCTGACGCCGCAGCGCCAGCTTCGCGAAGTCCATCAGCCCGGCGTTCGGCAGATACGCGCGGCCTAGGGCGATCCCGATCCGCGGCAGATCGGCTTCGTCGCGGTAAGCGAGGTACAACGGCTCGTGCCGCGGCTGGAACTTCGCCTTGAACGCGTGCAGGGAACGGAATCCGTAGTACGGCTCCATCATCGAGCCCAGTGCGTCCAGCATCCGGTCGACCATCTGCCGCGGCGTGCTGTCGTTGCTGCGGACCAGCGGCGCGCCCGAGAGCGACACGAATTTCGCGCCCTCCTCGCGGAACGCCAGGCAGGTCGAGGCGATCAGGAATTCCATCACCGGCCGGAATCCGCCCGCGCGGCGGCGCATCACGTCGAGCGTCCAGCCGCCGACCTCGCCGGCGCCGGTGTGCACCGGCAGCCACGACGTCACGCCGTGCACGGTGCCCTCGGCGTCGACCGCGAGACCGACCCGCGTCGCCGGGTCCATCGCCTGGTCCACGCCGCCGAGCGTGAAGCCCATTTCCGGCAGGCCCTTGTCGCAGATCCATTCCTCGGACAGCGCGCGCACCTGGTCCCGGATCGACCACGGCTGTTCGGCCAGCCGCACCAGCCGGAACTCGATCCCGTCCTTCTTCGCGCGGTTCAGCGCGGTCCGCACGTCCTGCCAGGCCTTGCCGCGGAACTCGAGGTTTTCCAAGTCCACCAACGTGTCCTCGGCGACCTGCACGTGCTTCCAGCCCAGTTTCTCGGTCTGCGCGACGGTTCCGGCGGTCGCCGAGAAGACACACGGCACCAGCCCGGTGTTCTCGCACATCGCGGCGAATTCCCGCAGCGTGCGATCGCTCGTCCCGTCCGGGGCGACCGGGTCGCCGAGCGCCACCGCGACCCCGGCGTGCCGCTGATACGCCAGGTACGACGCACCGTCGGAGGCGACGAAGTAGGTGTTCTGCGGCCAGGTCGTCATCCACGAGATGGTGCTGCCGCCGTTGCGGCCCAGCAGAAGCCGGGCGAAGGCCGGGTCCGGCCCGCCGCGGAACAGCTTGCGCCGCCTGCGCCGCGAAGGCACGCGGAACGCCCGCCGCGCGGAGATCAGCAGCACCAGCTCGACTGTCCACAAGAGATTGTCCACAATGAACAACGGCGGGCTGCTGAGGTCGTATTCCTCGCGGATGACCTGCGTGATCGCGACCAGCCCGGCCAGAACAGCCATCTGCGACGCGGCGAGCACGCACAGTGCGATCGCGCACCGCCAGGCGAACCGCGAACCGCGGCGCAGCCCGTTGAGCATCGGCACCGCGATGATGCACAGCGGGAGAAGTTCGGCGCCGGACAACGAGATCGAGTCGGACGAGCCGAACGGGCCGTCGCCGGGCACCAGCCACATCACCACTTCGGCGACGACCAGCAGCACCAGCCCGGCCGACGCGAGCAGCCGCCATTCGCGCAGCGACGGCTTGTTGGCGTTGCGCGCGGCGGGTCCGGCCAGCCGCTTGCCCAGCGGCAGCGCCAGAACGAGCGCGAAGAAATGCACGAGATCGGCGAGGGTGCCGACGTAAACGATCGCTACTCCGGCGTACACGCACAGCCCGGCTCGCAGTCGCAGCCGCCACGGCGTGCGCAGGGTCGCGCTGGTGATGGCGATCGCGGCGAGCGCCCCGCCGGAGAAGCCGACGTCGAGCGTTCCGGCGATCCGGTCGGCCCAGGCCCAGCCGGAATTGCGGGAGAGTTCGAGGAATTGCACCGCGACGACGGTCGACACGATTTGCCCGCCGATGGTCACCGCCATCGCGCGCCGGGTGCCGAGATGCCATTCGGCGAATCCCGCCATCAACGCGAAACTGCCCGCCATCGGCAGGTAGAACCACGGGCGCAGGGCGTAGAACGGGCCGGTGAACAGCGTCCACCAGCGGCCGTGCTCCAGCGAGGGAAGGCCGTAGGCGTAATAGTGGAAAGCGTGCTGGTGCTCCGCGGCGTGCCAGAGCGAGCCGGTCGCGATCCCCACGATCATGATCGCGAGTACGACGGTCGTCGTGAACGGAAGCCGGTTCCACAGCACTGCTAGCCGCCCGCGTGCCTCTCCGGCCGCGAGGCCGGTTCCCCCCTGTGCGATCGTCATGGGGAAAGTCTGGCGCGGCGATCTTAAGCGGTCATCGGCCGTCGGACCTACTTCTCCCCCTAAGGGACTGCTACCCCAGGGGGACCCGACCCTGGTCCCAAGGCTGACCCGCGACCGAGAACAACGCTCTGACCAGGGAAAACCGGCTGACATTCGGCTAGGTCGAGGCACCCCCGGCCCGGAACAGGGGTTGACGCCGATGCCGCCCGAACGAGTGACGCCGGTCGCTTGTCTCAGGGGTGCCCGAGCACCGCCGCGCGCACCGCGGACAGGTCGGCGAGATCCGGCAAAACGAAATGCGCGCCCGCGTCGGTCAAGTTCCCGGCGGAAAACCGGCCAGTAGCGACGCCGATCGCCACCGCGCCGTAATCGAGCGCGGCCTCGATATCGTGCGGGGTGTCCCCGAGGATTACTACGGATTCCGCGGGAAACTCCGTGCCGTGCTTCGCTTCCGCGGCTTTCACGGCGTGCGGGACGAGATCGGCCCGGTTCGGCGAAAGCGAACCGTAGCCGCCGATTTCCAGATCGAGATGTTCGTCGAGGCCGAGTGCGGCGAGCTTGTGCAGCGAGATCTCCGGCAGGTTCCCGGTGACGAGGCTCTGCACGACTCCCTCGCGGCCGGCGAAATCGGCCAGCACGGCCGCCGCGCCGTCGAGCGCCCGGCCCTCCTCGGACAGGCTCGCCCGGGCGCGTTCGACGGCCGCGATCAGCTCCCGCCACATCCGCTGGACGGTTTCCTCGTCCGGTTCGATCCCGTGCAGCCTCAGCACGTCGGCGGTGATCGCGCGTTCGGTCCGGCCGCCGAAATCCGGATGCGTGCGGAACTCCGCGCCGGTCGCCGCGGCGAGCGCCGAGCCGTACCAGCCGACGCCCAGCCCGGTGTAGTCGACGAGCGTGTGGTCGATGTCCCAGAGCACCAGCCGGTGCGCGCGAATGGCCGTCACGCCAGCGATGCTACGGCGGGATCAGCCGGTGAGGTAGCTGAAGCGGACCCGGCGGACGGGGTTGTCGACGTTCGTGTCCACCAGGCAGACCGACTGCCAGGTGCCGAGCAGCAGCACGCCGCCGAGCACCGGCACGGTCGCGTACGGCGGGAGGAAGGCCGGAAGCACGTGGTCGCGGCCGTGCCCGCTGGTGCCGTGCTGGTGGCGCCAGCGGTTGTCGCGCGGGAGCAGGTCGTCGAGCGCGGCGAGGAGGTCGTCGTCGCTGCCGGCGCCGGTTTCCAGCACCGCGAGCCCGGCCGTCGCGTGCGGCACCCACACGTGCAGCAGCCCGTCGCTGGCGTCGGCGTCGCGCAGGAACCTCTCCGCCTCCCGGGTCAGGTTGTGCACGACGGCGGTGTTGCCGGTGTGCACCTCGATCTCGGTGGAGTACATACCGCCAGGGTAGGCGTCAGGAATCGAGATAGCGGAGCACGGCGAGGACGCGCCGGTTGTGCCCGTCCGAGGGCTGCAGGCCCAGCTTGCCGAAAATGCTCGTCACGTACTTCTCCACCGAGCCCGCCGACAGGAACGCCTCGGCCGCGATCGCCGAGTTCGACCGTCCCTGCGCCATCAGCCCGAGGATCTCGCGTTCGCGCGGCGTCAGCTCGGCGAGCGGACCGGAGTGGCCGGTGGTCGCGAACAGCTGGCGGACGACTTCCGGATCGAGCACTGTCTCGCCGTTCGCGACGCGTTCCAGCGCGGTGAGAAAGTCCGACACCTCGGCGACGCGGTCCTTCAGCAGGTAGCCGACCGCACCCGCCTCGCCGGCGAGGAGCTGCTTCGCGTAGTTGGTTTCGACGTACTGCGAGAACACGAGAATCGCGCAGCCGGGCCGTTCGGCGCGCAGGCCGATCGCCGCGCGCAGGCCCTCGTCGGTGTGGGTCGGCGGCATCCTGATATCCACAATGGACACATCGGGCCGGTGTTCGCGGACCGCGGTCCGGAGTTCGTCGGCGTCTTTCACCGCCGCGACTACCTCGTGGCCGCGCAAGCCAAGGAGTTCGGCCAGGCCCTGGCGCAGGATGGCCGAGTCCTCGGCGATCACGATCCGCACGGTTTCCCCCTCATTTCACCGAGTTTAGCGGGGCAGCGGCAGCGTGGCGGTGACTGTGGTCGGACCGCCGTCCGGGCTCGACACAGTCAGCTCGCCGTCGGCCGGACGCAGTCGTTCGGCGATTCCGGCCAGTCCGCCGCCGGGGATGATCGCGGCACCGCCGCAGCCGTGGTCGACCACGGTCAGCCGCAGCCGGTCCTCGCGGTCTTCGACCAGGACTGTGCATCGTCCGGCGCCGTGTTTTGACGCGTTGGTCATGAGTTCGGCTGCTGCGAAGTAGACGATCGTTTCCAGCGACGGCGGCGGGCGGCGGGTCAGTTCTACGGAGACGGTGGCGGAGAAGCCGGCTGAACTGGCCAATGTGGACAGCGCGAGGCTGAGGCCTTTGTCCAGTGCCGCGGGGTGGATGCCGCGGGCTAGGTCGCGCAATTCGGTGAGGGCTTGTTTGGCGTTGCTGTGGGCGGCGTCGACGAGGGCGCGGATCTGGTCGAGGTTGACGGTGTCGGTGGCTAGTTCTTCCTTTGCCAGACCGAGTTTCATCGCCATGGCGACCAGCTGGGCTTGGGCGCCGTCGTGGAGGTCGCGTTCGATGCGGCGGAGTTGTTCCGCTGCTTCGTCCAGGGCGGTCGCTCGGGTTTCTTCGAGGAAACGGACTCGTTCGCGGAGACCGGGGTCGGCGACCAGGGTGCGGAGGAGCAGACGGTCGGCTCCCGCGATCACATGCACGAGCGCGGGCCAGACGGCCAGCACGAAGATGCCGGTCAGGCACCAGACGAGGCTGCCTAGCCAGTTGTCGCTCCGGATGTTGAAGACGGGCAGGCCGTGGCCGGGCCTGGTCTCGAGGAGCCAGGTCAGCGGGTAGCTGAACGAGGCCAGGCCGAAGAAGCCGAGCGCGCCGGAGCCGATCAAGGCGAGGAGGCCGAAGGGGAGCCGGATCAGGAGGTACGCGACGGACCGCCAGGCCGCCTGGTCGCCGAGGCGGGCGGTCAGCCAGTTCCAGAGGCCGGGTTCGAGGTCGGTTCTCGGCGGGGGCGGGAGGGAGAGGGAGAGGAATCTCCCGGCCAGGCGGCGGTGGAGGCCGCCGAGGAGCCGCGCGCCGCGGAGGACGCCGGTGAGGATGAGGAGGCCGAGGAGAACAGGGGTGAGGATCAGGCCCAGGGCGGTTCCGGTGAGCAGGAGGACCACGGAGAGGACGGGGAGGAGGCCGGTCAGGGCGATCCAGGCGGCTTCGGAGAAGCCTTGGCGGGTGGAGGCGGGCCAAAGGGGGCGGAAGAACGGCGGGTTCACCGGGTGACCTGGGGGCAGAGCTTGCGGCCGTGGCGCGGGACGGTGGTCACTTAGGTGAGTTTGCCTGGCTTGAGGCCGGGTGACCACCGGGTTGACCGGTGCGGTGAGGTGGGGGATAGCCCTACCTCACCGCATTCTGATTCGCTGCCCGTCCCGGGCGCGGACGGTCAGCGGAACAAGCGGAAGAATCCGCGCACCTGCTCGACCAGTGACTCTGGCTGTTCCAGTGCGGCGAAGTGGCCGCCGTGCGGCAGCTCCTCGAACCAGCGGAGGTCGGTGAACCTCAGCTCGGCTTCTCGCCTTGACGGGCGGGTTATGTCGCGCGGGTAGATCGACAGCCCGGACGGTGCGGTTACCTTGTCTCGGAAGTTGGCGAAGCTTTCCCAGTACAGGCGTGCTGACGAGGTGGCCGACGCGGTGAACCAGTAGACCGAGATTTCGTCGAGGATCTGCTGGCGCGACAACGCGTCTTCGGGGTGGCCGTTGTTGTCCGTCCAGGCCCAGAACTTTTCGGCGATCCAGGCGGCTTGGCCTGCTGGGGAGTCGGTGAGGCCGTAGCCGAGCGTTTGCGGCCTGGTTGCCTGGATCGCCGAGTAGCCGCGGCCGGTGCGTTGCATTTCCTTCTCGGCTTCGAGGTTCGCCAGTTCCGCGGGGGTCGGGTCGTTGAATGTGCCCGCTGCTACGGAGGCCAGGTTCAGGTGCACGGCGGCGACGCGTTCGGGTGCCACTTCGCCTAGGGCTCCGGATACTGCTGAACCCCAGTCGCCGCCTTGGGCGCCGTAGCGGTGGTAACCCAGGGAGACCATCAGGGTGTCCCAGGCGCGTGCGGTGCGGGTGATGCCCCAGCCGGTTGTTTGCGGTTTGTCGCTCCAGGCGTAGCCGGGGAGTGACGGTGCGACGACGTGGAATGCGTCTGCTGGGTCGCCGCCGTGGGCGCGGGGGTCGGTCAGCGGGCCGAGGATCTCCAGGAATTCGAGTACGGAGCCTGGCCATCCGTGCGTGAGTATTAGCGGGAAGGCGGTCGGTTCTGGTGAGCGGACGTGGAGGAAGTGGATGCCTAGGCCGTCGATTGTGTCGCGGTATTGCGGGAAGGCGTTCAGGCGGTCGGCGAAGCCGAAGTCGTAGTCTTCGGCCCAGGTGTGGCAGAGCTCCTGCGCGTAGGCGAGGGGTAGGCCTTGGGACCAGTCCGGTACTGGTTCGGGTTCGGGCCAGCGGGTTCGTCGGAGGCGGTCGCGTAGGTCTGTGATTTCGGCTTCGGTGATGGTGGCTTTGAATGGTTCGGCGGGCATGGTGGGGCTCCTTGTGGGGCTGGTTTGTGGCGGCTCGTCGCCTGGCGGCGACATTGCGCCCCGGTGGGTTGGGGGCACCCCGAAGCTGATTGTGACGACGGACGGCGGGTGCTTGTCAAGGCGGGAAAGATGCCTTGAACAGCACCCCCCCGGCGCGTGTAGTGCTAGTATACGGGGGGTGAAATAAAAA